>CAYXEY010000064.1:13156-14529 GCA_964464105.1 uncultured Planctomycetaceae bacterium | reverse complement strand
AACGCGACCGCGAGGCCGTGGGCCTGCCGCTACGCATCGTGCATCAGGCGCTGTTTAAACCGGAGACGCCGATCCTGGCCGAGTCGGGCGTGTTCTTCACGACATATACCATGCTCAGCATCGACTTCGACAAAGAGCGGCCACGCTTCAAGCAGCTCGTCGAGTGGCTCGGCGAAGACTTCGACGGTGTCATCGCGTTCGACGAAGCCCACCTGATGAAGAATGCCGCCGCCACGCCGCATGGCGGCAAGGCGACGGTGGATGAAGGCACGCTCCGTGGCAACATGGGCATCGCCCTGCAGCGGATGTTCTCCAACGCGCGCGTGCGATACTTCAGCGCGACCGGCGCTACCGAAGCGCGGCACATGGCCCCCTACGAGCGGTTGGGGATGTGGGGTGATGGCGCTCCTTTCGCCGACTTCTCGGCATTTCTTGTAGCGATGGAGCGCGGCGGCGTCGCGGCGATGGAGATGCTCTGCCGCGACTTGAAGACTGTTGGCACGTATCTCTCTCGCACCATCAGCTACGGACCGACTCGGTTGCCGGATGGAAGCACAGTTCCCGAAAGCGCCGTTGAGTACGAGCCTGTTATTCACCAACTGACGGACGCGGAGCGCAAGCAGTACAACCAGATTGCAAACCTGTGGTCCGAGTTGCTCAAGGCGTTCGAGGCGGCGGAGGGCAACGCCTGCCAGAAACGAAGCGGAAGCCGCTATTCGCAGTTCTATTCGGCGCAGCAGCGGTTCTTCCTGCAGCTGATGATGGCCTACGCACTGCCGGATGTGATCCCCTCCATCGAGCGAGATCTCGCGGCCGGCCGGTCGGTCGTCGTGAGCCTGTTTAATACCGGCGAAGCACAAGCCGACCGCAAGGTACGTGATGCCCGATCGCAGGGCATCGAGTTGAACGAACTCGATGCGACACCTCGTGAGATGATCGTGCAGCTTATCGAGAAGCAATTCCCGTTGTATCAGTACCGCGAGGAGACCGATCCCGTCACCGGCAACGTGATTTCCGTTCGTGTCGTGGATGCAACCGGCAACCCGGAGATCAACCGCGAGAACCAGCGCCGCCAGCGACAATTGCTTGACAAGGTGGCGGACATCGACATCCCGCAAAACCCGCTCGATGCACTCGTGTCGAAGTTCGGCGTGCACAATGTGGCCGAGATCAGCGGACGCACGCATCGGTGGGAGTTCGGCAAATACGTTCGCCGCAAGATACAGGGTGTCAGCCGCCGGCAATTGAACGAGTACGAGACGCGGCAGTTTCAGAGCGGCCGCAAGCGGCTTGCAGTTCTCTCCGGCGCCGGTTCGACCGGAATTAGTGTTCACGCCGACACGTCGGCTCGCAACCAACAACGGCGGGTGTTC
>CAYXEY010000064.1:0-13146 GCA_964464105.1 uncultured Planctomycetaceae bacterium | reverse complement strand
TCCAACTCTCCTGGTCGGCCGACCAGCAAATGCAGGCGTTCGGTCGCGTGCATCGATCTAATCAATCAAGCGCTCCGATCATCCGCCTCGTACTGCTCGACCTGGCCGGGCAGAAGCGACTCGTCAACGCAGTTTCGAAACGGCTCGCGGCGCTTGGAGCATTGACCAAAGGCGAACGTCATTCGCTATCCGGCGAATTGTTCCGGCCGGAGGATGTCACCGACACCTACGGCAAGGCTGCGTTGGCCCGACTGTATCGCGGCATCACGCGGAACGAGCACACCGCCGCGGGATTGGGCATGCGCGAACTTGAGCGCATGGGCGTGCTCAACAAGGAACAGACCTCCGTACGCGAGTCCTATGAGAGCAACGTCGAGCAGTTTCTCAATCGCATCATGGTGCTTCACGTCGAGAAGCAGAACCGCATATTCGAGTTGTTCTACGAACGGTACGTCCAGGCCGTCGAATCGGCCAAGCGTGCCGGTGCTTTCGACTTCGGCGTCGAGGAGATCCGTGCCCGCAACCTGCGGAGAGTCGGCGAGCCGCAAACCCTTCATCTCGATGAATCCTCCGCCGCGCGCACGATGCTGCACGAGTTGGAGGGCGAGATCGACGTGGATAGACGCACGTTCGTGGATGCCGCTTCCAGCCATCACTTCGAAGGCTTCTATCGAAATTGCCGAAGCGAGCGCATCTACGCGGTATCTCCGCACATGGAAATCCATCCCAACGAAGTGTTGCTCGCGGCCGTGACGGGGCCGCGGCACGGCCTGAACCGGCGTGAGCTGGCTGAGAAGTATGAAGAGGTTGATCGCGAGACGGCCCGTGCGTGGTGGGATGCAGAGTACGCACGGACGCCCCACACCGAGCCGCAACGGTTTCACATTCTGAGCGGCGCCATCTTCGTCATCTACGACAAAATTATGGGTTCTTCTGGCATACAGAGCGTCAAGATCGCACGCGCGATCCTTGCCGACGGAACCGCCTTGGTAGGATTGAACCTCGCGGCTGCGGATGTGCCGAGCGTTAAGCAACGCCTGGGCATCGGGACGCCGCTCGCTGAAGCGACGCCCGCCGGCATTCTCAACTTGGTGATGAGCGGCGCCACCATCGAGCTCGACATTGGCTGGCGTCTTACGAGCGCGCACATTAGCGGGGACGAGGTCATCGAACTAGTGCTCAACGGCGTTCCCGCCAATCGCGGCGAACTAAAGCGATATGGACTCTCAGAAGAGATCATTCATCACAAACGGCGATGGTTCGTGGTCACAGAAGATGCCGCCGAAGTCCTGCCACGGATAATGGCCCGGCGTCATGCGGTTCGTGATGTGACGCATGAAAACGAGTGCAATTCTTCAGAAGACGCCAATGAGGCTTGGGAGCATGCGGCCGACTCCGACGAGGTCGTGTGATTCCGAAGGCCGGATGAATGTGTAGTTTGTGCACACTGTCAAATCAAGATTCGTTCAACTTCGTCGAGCGTGATTTTGTCGCTGGACCGATCGTAGAGCTTAGTCGTGCGTGGAGATTCATGCGCCGCAATCTGCTGCGCCTTCTCGATCGTTCCTCCATTCTCCATATAGACCGTGATGCCCGTCGCCCGAAATGTGTGGCAGCAAGTCGATTCGGGCAGGCCGGCCTTGCGGGCGCGGCGTTTGATCATACGAAGTGCATCGATGCGATGCATTGGATTAACGGTAATGTGCCGAAGTCGGTTGACGCTCCGAAAGAGCGGCGTCTTCCTGGCTGCACCAATGCCGGCCACCTCAAGGTAATCGTCGATGTAGGCCTCCGCATTGTGATGGCACGGGACTTCGTGGAGTTTTCCACCTTTCTCGTGCAGCCGCACGTGCCAGCGTTTTCCTGTGAGGAAATAATCCTCGACCAGCATGTCGACCGCGGCGCCGATACGAGCGAACGAATAGACCATCACCGAAATCAACGCCCGGTCTCGAAGCCCAATTATCGTGGAAACGTCAATCGAATCCAGCAGGGCGCGGGCCTCGTCGGCAGCCAGCACCGGGGTCTTGCCCTTCTTGATAACATACGAGGGACCACGAACCGAACTGGCGGGATTGAACGCAACGACCTGGCCGACGACGAGCCAATCAAATAGCACGCGGATGGCGGCGAGGTGCTGCTTGACCGTCGGAGTCGAGACCAGTTCCTGAAGCTGCTCGATGTAGGCCGCGACGATGGTCGGTGCGACGGCACGGAGGCTCACGCCGCGGCCATCACACCATTCGAGAAATCTTGCCACGGCGCGGACGTAGGCCAATCGGGTGTTGAGGTTGCGGATGTTTGCGGTGAAGAACTCGATAAATCGACGCTGGGCTTTTTCCCCCGCCTCAACGATGAGGGCAGGCAAGTTGGGACCACCAAATTCGACGAGGCATAATTGAGGTGAAGTGTCAATCGTGTCGTTCATGTCTCCAAATCAAACAATGTTTCCGGTGGTTTGCGTGCAACCAAACAGTGTTTTGGTGCGATACCCGGTTTGATTGCAAATGTTGCATAACGTCCTTTATGTAACACTATAAAGACAAATTGGGAAGGCCAAATCTAGAGGCCATCTGATGACAGAATGCCAATGGTTTTTGACCTATGGGACTATCGGTAGCACCATGCTCCAAGGCCTCGGAATTGGTGCAAGGGCCGGTTGGATAAGTGAATGTCAACACGCCAGCGATTCAACGGGCAGCGATTGTTTCTCGTCCTCGATCTATGGCGACAGCAGCCCTTGCTCGACCATCACAGGCCCCAATTCAACGAGAAGCTTCTGAGCCTTCTTGACCATTTCGATCTGGTCTGGGGAAAGCCAGTTGAAGTTCTGCGATACCGACCAACGGGGTCGTACTTTGTCGTTCTTCCACGTCGCCACGATGATCAAGCGACGCATGCCTTCCCGATCAGGCGTAAGCGCTCCGCATGATCCCAGCTGACTAAATGAGATTGGCAACTTGTCCGGGAGCTGATCCGAGCTGCCCGGTTGTGTGTAGCCGGCAGCTAGAAAGGGAGCCAAGATCTGACGCACCTCGGGTTCGTTGCATTTTTGAGCAAGGAGCTTTTTTTCAGCCTCAGATACGGTCTTGGTGGCGGCGACCTTGACATCGGCATCTTTCGCGACGCGCTGAGCGTCAGCCAACTGCTTTAGGCGGTCTACCTCGGCTGCAAGGTCGCGAAGTTTGGTTTCGGTCTCAATGCGCCGCTTATAGTCTTCAGTCTCACGCTTCTGCAAGGCGAGTTCGTGCTCGGCCTTCAGGGTCGCTAGTTTTGCACGTTCTTCCTTAAGGAGCCGCTCAGCTTCCTGTGTCGCTTTCTCAAGCTCGGCGATTCGGGCCGACTCTCGAATTTTCTCCTGGCCCTCCTTTTGCGCTGATTCTCGGCCTTGCTCAGTCACGATGAGCCAGTTTTCAATCTGGCGAGCCTCGTATTCCTGCAGAACGGACTGCAATGTCTTCGCCTTCGCAATGTCTATTGTCGCGGGACTGCGCGAGATTGCATTGCCAAGAATGAATTCCTGCTGCTCTACCCGGTCCAGCCGTTCCGTTGCCCAGAAGTAAAGACCGTCAACGTCTTTCCGCTGCATTTCATCAGGAAGCCAACCGACATTGAGTCGTTTCAGTTCCTCCTGCAATCCCAGGTGAATCTGATCCACTTGTTTCTTGCGCACTGCCACCTGCCCCGGTGTAACGACTGGTTCATCGCGGACGCGTAGATAGGCGAAGAACGCGAGCTTGTCCTGGGCGATGCGCTTTCCGTCGTTGCTTTGCAATAGCTCTGCCATCTGCTTCTGTAGTGTAGACGCTCGTCCTTCCAATTTGCCCAGAAGGTCGCTTGTTTGGCGCACCGAATCCGAAAATCCCTCGATGAGGCGCCTGGTCCGTGCGTCTTCTGCTTCTTTTTGGCGTCGCTCACGTTCAGCGTCACGGGCATCCGATTCAACGCGATTTTGAGGATCGGATCTCTGGGCAACTGCCATGCGACTCATCAGCAGCGTAGGTCCGCACAGGATGAAAACAAGCAGGCGCCGTAGCGCAATCGGTGAGGTTAAGGTAGCCATCTAAGGCAATCTCCTTTCAGATTCGTTGCCGGCCAGTTCAAAAGTCTCGGCCGCAAGCATGACGCGAAGATGCTCAATGTTGCGGGCTTGGACTTCCATCTGCCTTTCCTTCTCTTGCCCCCACGCCAGAATTTCATCGAGCTTTTGTTTGTCCTCGGTGCGAAAGTCCATTGATTTGATGTTGAGACCGATCGTGATAACGGCGTCCAGGCGGGATTCCAATTCCTGAAGGGGAATTCGCGCCGCAAGAAGAGAAGTCCATGCTTCGCGCACGGACTCGTTTCGTATGATCGCCAGGTCCAGGATGCGCGGCTTGGCGACTCCGCGATCGTCAGCGACCTCCCATTCAAGTCCGACGAGTTGCTTGAAGTCGCGCCCCACAATCTCGGTGTCATCCTTCAATGCCTTGAGTGTTGTAGAAGCGCTCGCTTGTTTCGAAAGAATGGACTGCTCAAGAGCTTTTCGTTGAGCCAATTCGATTGCAGCAGCACTCGGACCCACGACGACGCCTGCAAACAGGCTATTGTCGCGACCCTTCACTGCCCACTCCAAGCTGCCCACGACGAAAAAAAGCAAACCCGCGTAGGCAGCGCCCAAGGCGATCTTGCGTTGCAGAGATGTGCCGTAAAAGGATCGCAGCGTGAGGAAACGCCAAAGTGACGTGGAAGCGTGCTGGACGACGAGTTGAGGCGGCAGTGGGGGTTGGAGCCATTTGGGTAGGGGCTGGTCGGGACGTCGAAAGTGGAAGATGTTCTTTCGGTGCCGGTCTTCATCGAAAATTATTTCAGTGAGTCGGCAAAGCGTCGCGAGAGTTTCACGCTGGTCCGGCGCAAATTCAAGTTCGTGGCCATGTTCGCAAGCATTCAACAACTCGCGGTAGTGCTCGCGGTTTGAGGGGTTTGCAAGAAACTGATAGGCACTGACGACGTCGCGGGGAATGGAGGGCAAGTCCGCGTCATAGCGCAGCACCCAGGTATTCCACGCCTCTTTGATGGCGTCGTCGTCGGCGTCGGGCTTTACGCCCAATCTTTCAAAGAGAGTTTGGTACGTAACCATTGGCGCACACTCAGGATACGTTGCTTTGAGAATCCAAGATTCTCGTTCCCTCCGGCGGGTGGAAAACCCACCGTCCTTGGATAATTTTACTCCGCCAATTTTTCGCGGCAACTTCGTGGATTGCGGCCTGTGAATGGTTAGAATATCAGCAGAGTTTTTTCGACCGTTCCTCAGGGTCCCCAAAGAATACTGAGGTTTCGTGCTGTACGGGTGTGTGCGATGCGTTCGCCACTTGGACACTCGAACGATCCTTAACCCGCTCGGATCGAAAAATCTGCGGGCTGCTTTTCGGTGGTGTTGGGTCCATACCCGGCCTTCCCTCCACGATACGGCAATTCCGCCGTGTCATGAAAGGAGGCACCATATGGACGAAAAAACATATTCGGGGCGCAAGTCCCGGATTTTCCACCAAGAGGTAGGAAAGACGCCGGAATGGCGGTCGGTCGGGAGCATCACGATCGTATCGCCGGAACTAGAAAAGCCCTTGTTTCTGGATGAGATGGGTTACACCATTTTCTTCCATGAAGCCAAGGACAACACGCTTCGTGACGTGATGATCGTTCTTCAACGATTGTCGCGGACCGATCAGTGGAAGTTCCGGTTCTGGTTGTTTTTCGCGGCAGTACTAGGAATCGCATTATTGCGGGCATGGTACAGCCTATTTGCATTTTGATGCTTGGGAGGTCTTCGGACCTCCCTCTTTTTTTATAAACTCCAGAACCCGATCAGAATCCCCATCATCAATCCGATCGCCGCCATTTGCAGTTTGACGTGCCATGAACCGGGCGCGAACGGCTCGCCGATGATGGCACGACAAATTTTGAATGCTGTGCTTCTTTGTTCCATGGATCAACGTTAGCACGGGCGTAGGGCGAGACGCAAGAATTTCTTGAAATCTGTTAGCAGCCTCGCTAACATATTGACAATATTGCATTGCGTGCTCTCCGCGCGGTCCAGACAATTGAAAAACATGGACCTGCCAGAGAAGTCCTGGGACGATTGACAAACACCAGGTAGCACGCCGAAATCGACAACGGGTCCTTCGGGGCCTGTTGTCTTTTTTACGAACCACCTTCGCTGGATTCCCGTTTTGCGAGCGCTTGTTTAAGCAGTCTAACCTCGGTCACGGACAGTTCATCCTGTCGGGTGGAAAGGTCCAAGCCAATGGTCGCCCCAACCTCAACAATAGTCTTAATGGAAACTTGGCAGACCCGGGAGAAGTCCCGCACGTTCATAGGCTCTTCAATCATGTCGCATGCGAGCTGTTCCGCGAGATCTCGGACGCGTCCCTGGAGTTTCCGCCGGTCACCTTCATTGGCGCCGTCAAACTTTTGGGGACTTGTTGAGGGTGCTGAGGCGGTACCTCCGCTTTGAACAAGCTGTTTGGGCTTCCTCGCTACCTGGCCTTCACTGAGAGTTATCGAGGGCCGGGCTTCCTCGTAGTACCACTCGGGGTTTTCAACGCTTTTGCTCGGCCAAGGCTCCTTCGCCATCCGCTCGGCGGTAGGCTCATCAAAGGGATAAAGCCCCTGAACGAGAAGGGGAACTCCACCAGTTGGTGTCAGGCAGTTAGCACCGGCTCCCTTGATGTGAACGAGGGATAGGAGCTTCGTGTCATTTACGGCAGTGATCATCTCGGGGGTCAGACCAGGAACTTTTTCTTCTTCCCATGACGACGTCTTTGAAGATCCGCGCGACTGCGACTTTCCTTGGCCTGACCCAGAACTTCCGCCAAACGATTGACTTGAAGTCATGACAGTGGGCGAGAACGCATCAGTGGAAACCGCAGTAGAGTTTCCGTAGTTGTAACCCCACGTAGCAGACTGCATAGTGGATGTCCCCTCGGATTGCGATTCGGACTCTGAGCCGCCGTATTTGTATTCAGTTTTGCGCCCCGCGATTGCCTGGAACCTCTCGATCATGCGTGGATCTTCCAAATCCAAGCACTGTTTGTAGCAGGTGTTTTCGAAAACAGGGCCTAACAGATCTGCATCCATGGTCTTGAGCGAACTGGCCGATTGATGCGAAAAGATGAATGCGATGCCGGAGCTTCGCGCATCTGCAGCCATCTCCACAATGTTGCGCGCCGCGAGTTGGTGAAACTCGTCGATTGCTACATAGCACTGAGTTTTCCGGCCGGTCTTTTCCCGTTGGGAGGCAGTTTCAAGAAGACAAAATAAAAGCAGCTTCCCGACGTCCCGAGACACGAGCTTTAAGAAGCGTGAATCCAAATGGACGTATAGAACTTCGCGATTGTCAAAGAACCTGTCAAAGTCCAGCAATTGGCCCTGACCAAGGGGAGTACCGCTGGTGTGGATGTTCTTGGCATACTCAAGGGCTTGAAGTGCTGAATAAAGACCGCGAGCGTCTTTGTTGCCCGAGGCTCCCGCCGTGGAATGACGGATGAACGCAATCATCTCGTTCATCGTCTTTGGGCGATCATGATAGAGATTCTTGTTGAGTTGACTTCTCTGCTCGTTGGTGAAGAAATCCGAACCATATCCCTCAGGGTAAATCATCGATAGCGCGTTCAGGAGCAACTCGCCAAACTTGAGCGGGTAAAGCACTGATCGCAGGGAATAAAAAGGACTGAACTGCAAACTTTCATAATGCGGATCGACGGAAAAGAACTGCAACGTTTGGCCACGAGCCTCGGCGAGTTGGCGGGCCAGCGAACGAAGGTATCGGTCGCCGGTTGGCTTCAAATCAATGATCAGGATTGGTGGCGCAGGATGCACCCTCCCCTTGCGGTCCGTGTATTCTTCGGCCAGCTGGATGAGCAACTGTGCAATGGCATGCGATGTTTTGCCTGATCCCGAACCGCCAAGTATGTACGAATGGTTCTTGAAAATGTGTCTGGGTACGAAAATCGGCTCCGACGTCTCACGATTAAAGCCAATGAACATCTCCTCGCGAAACACCGGGCTAGATTGACGTAATGTCGCCAGATAGCGCTGAAACTCGCAGGGGACTTCACCTCGAAAAATCTGATTCATACGGCGTCGTTTTAGAATATTCCACCTTTCGTCGCCCAACCCTGCCCAAATTGACTCCATATCGAGGACGGCCATCTGGATATCGATTGGTCGGTGATAGGTCAGAGCCAAATCAGCGGAGCCCAGCGTGCTCGATAGCCGGGGTTTGGGCTGGTCCGCAAGACGCTTTGCAAAGGAAGACAAGTCGATGGATTTTGGTTTCTTAAACCAGCTCATACAAAGAGTTCTCCAATTCGTTGTATCCAGGGACGCACTCGACCCGAATGTGAGCGACCTCACGCAGGGGCGTCCGATCACCGAATTTGGCCTTATTGATAGAAGTCTTTATCAATTCCGCTCTCTCATTTGACTCTACGAGAATGACATGCGAGTACACCTGATTGGCAAGCCAGGGCAGCATGGCGGGCGTCTGAATCACCTCGGCAACATGCGCACGCGTCATGGAGACGATATCGGTGAGCTTGGTTGAATCTCCGGGGACGTATACATGGTAGATGCGAGTCGCGTGCCTGCTCCGCTCAAGGCAGTGATATCTGCCGGGCGGGGGTCTTTCGTTGAAAAGCGCTGCAATCTCGTCGTCCTCGAGCTTGATTCGCGGACGACCATTCAAATGACAAAATCCAAAGATCGCAAAATGCGTTGGTAGCGCTTCTGAACCCAACGGCTCTCCTCTCCGTCGGTTGAGTCCCAGGAATGCCGCGCCCTTGGGAGCCAATTGGTAAGCGCTTCGATTTCCCTTGAACAACTTCTCAGCCACGATGAACTCGTCATGGCGGAGGTTGTCGAGACTCTTTTGAGGGTCAATATCGTCGAAGTAGAGGCAGCGCAGAACTTCCTTAAACGAGAGGCGGTACCGCGCGATGTGTCCAAGCACTTGGCGGTCGCGGTCGTTGACCCTACCAGAGCTCATACGGAAGATCCCGCTCTGCACAAAACCGATGAAGATCCCGCAACTTTGCGGCGGAGTAAACGCCGGCAAGTTCCACGATCCGGCGATGGCCGTCTTCTTCAATCGCGGCGTCTGGAAGGCGGTCGTTGTCGCCCATTCCTTCCCGCCGTAACCGCGACTCCGGAATCCAGCTGTCACGCGACGTTGCCGCGCGCTTCCGCCAAGCCAAGTATAGGCCTGCAAGCGTGAGGTCGTGGCTAACTTCACTTCGTCGGGGCCATCGTCCTCCATGACCCCCGCGGGCTATGCCGGCCTTGCGGCTCGCGATGACCAGATCGGTCAGCGTAGCGGGCTGCTTCCACCGGGAATCTAGAAAGGAGGCCAATCGTCCAAACTCGGGCGCAATCCCCCCGGGCCTCCAAGTTATGAGCGGCTCGTCCAGAATGAGTTCGGGACGTGCGGGCATCGACGCGAGTTCGACGAGGTGGGCCTTGGCTAGGGCGGCAAAGCGACGCTTCGTTTGGCGAACGGGGTCGCTGGCTCCTCCGAACCAGTGGCGGGCAACCTGGCTTATGGACATGACCCGGACACGGAGAGTCAGAGCATCCAGTATTTCCTGGTCGCGACCGCTCAGACTAGGGCCTCTGGCTACCATTCGCCGGTACATTCTCCGGCCATCTTGGAGGGGACGGAACATGTGCAAAACAGCGTTTCTAAATGGTTTGATTTCAGTACGTTAGTGGCTGAACGAAATCCGTTTCGGCTGGTTCATGTAAGCCTGCCGAATCGGAAGGCGATTCGGATTGGCGGATGGCCGGGTGAGGTGCCAGATACGGGCGTGACTGTGCGATGTCCGCTGTCGTATTTCGTGGCACAGTTTTGGAACCATTTAGAACACACTTGGGGGGCTAAGTCCTTGTTCTCCATCTGGCTGTATTCTACGAGGCCTGAGCGGCATTGGTGCTGTTATTTGCAGTTTCACCGCAGACGCACGGGTGCCCAAATCCACCGAGCTAGCACTAGCACTGACTTAAAGATGTGGCCGACCCGCTCCTGGTTTGACAGCGTGTCGTAATGCTCGGCTTGGTCCTCATACAGGAAATCGACGACCGCCTGCAGGGCTTCGCGGATTTGGGGCGACAGGTGGTCAGAACTGCAACCTTCCGCATCATTCCCCCCTCCCTTGCTCCTTTCGCAGGGAGCGACCGACACGATTTCAAGGAACTCGTCCGCGGACTTCCAGACGGTGACATCGGCCGCCTGTAGTTTACATGCGACGACGCTGGCGTGACCATCGTTCACGGCCTCTATGGTGGTCCTTCCCCTTTGGGAAAACGACCTTCTCAATTCAACCTGGTATTTCATCTCTCATTCCTAATGAAAACGCCGCACCCGGAATGGGTGCGGCGGAATAGGCATCAATAGTCCTCCGGCAACAGGACGGTCGTCGCCGAGCGGTCAGCCTCGGTGATGATCCAGAACTTTCTGTCGTGGCGGTCCCGATATTCGGACAGAAGCCTGAAGCCCTGGTCGAGCGAAAGCTCGTTTTCCGCCCAGTCGGCCTGGCTCACCTCGCCCCAATCGCCCCTGACGTGTCGGTGCATTGCAGCATCAACATCCTCGGAATGCAGGGTGGACAATGCCGCGGGCGTAATGACGGTCCTCCCCAGTGCGAACCTATCGCCCATCGTTGTCGGCCTCCCCAACCAGTTTCGAGTCGTTACCGTAGGCGGGCTCGACAATCTGAAAATCACCGAGCCATCGCCGAGTGCCTTCCCACTCCATTGAAGTTTCGGTTCGCCATGCCCGGAAGAGGTTCTCGCCAATCCACCAACGCACGCGGTGTTCTCGACAAACGAGCCAATGGGCGGGGCCCACGTTGTACGGGCCATCGCTGTATCCGCAGTGGGGGCAGCCCCCGAAATGACCTTGGAAGGCGCCACTGCTCAGCCTCTCCAACGTGGGTCCATCATTCGTGCTGTCTTTGGTTTTCATAGGCTCCAGCCCTCCCCGCGGACATGAGGCTCAACAAGCGTCTCCAGTTTGTCGGTCATGGTGATGCCGACGAGGTGGCAGCGGACCACTTCCAATGCGGCGTCCAGCAAATCATCGGGAACCATGAGTTCGAAGTAATATGCACGCCGGACGCGTTCAAGTACGACGCATAAAGCCGAGCGAAGGTCATCAGGTATATGTGTTGGTTTCAGTTTTCCGTTCATGTTGTTCATCTCCATTCAGCCGTCGCTACCCCGAGCGCGCCGGCAGATTGTCCACGGGTCGCCGCCGGCCTAAACCAGCTTTTCCCGTCGGGGTCGGTTTTTTTCGGACACAATTTTTGCCGGAAAAAACCGGCCCCAGGGAAAAGCGAAAAAAGACTGCATCGAGCTACTGCTCGATTCCGCCTGGATGGACGCGGGGTGAGTCGAAGGCGGAGGGCGGCAGGGGCATGGCAAGGACCGTGACCGCGGAGCGGCCCGCGAAGCGGGCGGCCGAAGGCCGGCGCGGTCCTTGCGACCCCGCAACCGGAGCCGAGACGATCCCCGCGACAATAGAGTCCGGCGAAGCCGGACCACGACTGACATCAGCCAGACTGAGTTCCTGTCATCGCGCGCCCACCTCATACATGGGCATCAAAGACATGCAGCTGCCCGGCGTGGGGCACGACCAACAAATCGCCGCTCAGTTCCATATCGTGGGCTATTCCGTCGTAGTCGATGTGATGGCGAATCAAATCAGGCAAGGTCTTGAGCGCGTCGGCGTAGCACTCCTCCACAAGCTCCGCGGCATAGTCCGCAAGGCTGTCGAAGGCTCCGCGGTAGCCCTCCTCCATGTATCGTTGGGCCTCGTCGACATTTGATGTGTCGCCCAGGTGACTCAACAGGTCGGCGAAGAGCGGGCCATGCTCCGACATGAGCCGGGCGACTTCGGCGACCCGGTCGATGTCTTCGTACTCCGAGAGCCGAAGCCCTCCGAAATTCTCATAGTCGTGGATGGCCCATTCCTCGGCCACCAGTTCCCGCGACTCGGCCAGCATGGCCGCGATTTCCTCCCGGATGGCGTCAGCGGGTTGGTCGGCGTCGATCCACCGGCCCAGCAGCCGGCCTGCGTTGTAGTCGGCCAGTGAGGCCACGTAGATCCGCGGCGTGGTGTGTTGTTTTGTCTTGAGGTTGATACATGATGTGTCCATGTTCCTCGGTGGCGCTAGACGATTAACGACCACAGGAGGTCGACAGGCGACGCGCATGTCGTTGCGTATTCCGGTCGAATCCGCTGCCCCATACCCGGTCGGCAAGTCCCGCCGCCAGGAGGCGGACGATTTGAGCCGCAGTTGATGTGCGAGGCGCCACGTCTTCGCCACGGTCCCAGTTGAAGACCACCGCGTCATCCTCAAGTTGCTTCAAACAGAGTTTGGAAATCCGGCAGCCGGGCGTCACCTCCCAGGCCGGATTGACCGCGGGCCGTGGGAAGACCAGCGCCGAAAACCGATGTCCGCCGATCTGGCCGCGGACCCAGACGCCCCCGACCCCGCCGACGCGTTCGATGACGGTTTGAAGGGTCAGTGTCTCCAACAATTGCTCAAGTGTTTGTTCGTCCATCTTTGAATCCATGCAAAATCGACCACCCTCCCCGATGGCCTTGGTTTGACATGCGGGTTCCGAACATCTCCGGAACCGAACAACCGGAAGGCAAGGCCCATTCGGCCGGCGTCCAACCGCACGCCGCCTGATGTGCAAATCGACCGTAACATATATTTACAACATTATGCAAGACTTGCTTGAACTTTTTTAGACTGGCAAGATGAACTGATGCGCAGCGCCGTCGCCATCACATTGACCCATGCGGAACGGACCCGACTGCGGCAGTGGTGCCGCAGCGGTGGCCGATTGTCCCGACGAGCCCGCATCATCCGACTGGCGGCCGCCGGACTTCCCAATACCGACATTGCCCGGCGGCTGCGCACCGATGAGCAGACGGTGGGCCGTTGGCGGAATCGTTTCGCGGCTGGTCGGATGGATGGCATTGCCCGCGAGTCACACCGATCCGGTCGAAAACCCAGGGCCCGCGACAAGGTTGAGCGGTCCATCCTGCGATTGACCCGCCGACGCGCGCCGGACAACGGGACGTGGAGTACACGCACGCTT
>CAYXEY010000063.1:0-14535 GCA_964464105.1 uncultured Planctomycetaceae bacterium | reverse complement strand
TGACGTAGTCAGCGTGGCCCGGGCAATCGACGTGGGCGTAGTGCCGCTTCTCCGACTCATATTCCACGTGGGACGTGGCAATGGTCAGAATCTTCGTGGGGTCGCGGCGGCCGTCCTTTTCGGAGGCCTTGGCCACTTCGTCATAGGCCTTGAACTTGGCGAGGCCCTTGGCCGCCTGCACGGCCGTGATCGCAGCGGTCAACGTGGTCTTGCCATGGTCGACGTGACCGATGGTGCCGACGTTGACGTGCGGTTTAGTACGTTCAAATTTCTCCTTGGCCATTCCCGCGATTCCTCCGCGCCTGACGGCGGACTGCATTGAGCACAGGCGAACCTCCGCCGAGGCGGACGATGCGCCGATTGTCATGGGCGGGCCGACCGTCGACCCTCTCCCCTTGTACGTCCTGCGAACGACGCCCGTGCGAAGCGAACTTTGCAGGGGCGGGCGTTTCAAAAACACAGCATTGCGACGGCGGCGGCAAACAGCAAGGGCCAGCCTGAAACCGTCGCATTCCGTTACGACTATAGACGCCGGTCGATTTTAAGCGACCGTGGTTCGAAAGCGACTCGACGCGGCCGGCATTGCCGGATCGCGATTGAAATCGCCGACGTCCCTCGGTGTGAAACGCCGCCGCGCGTGCGAAGGCGATTCGAGACAACGAGAGCTGCTGACGGGATTTGAACCCGTGACCTCGTCCTTACCAAGGACGCGCTCTACCAACTGAGCTACAGCAGCGCGCCCAAAGCCTCGTGGGTTTGACGCGTCCGATCACACCCACCGGCCGGCCGATTTTGTCAGCCTGTCGGGACCCAAACCATCGGCCGAGACCGGGTTTAAGATCGGCCAGTATAGCCGTCTGGCAGGGGGAGTCAATCGGCTGCGGGCTAAACGAAGATGGCCCGCTGGGACCCGCAATGTCGGGGCCTATTGGGAGCCATTCGAGATGCGGGGAATCCCCCTATGTATCGAGATTTCGCAGTCTCTAATTTTATCATAACTTTATTATTAATAATAACTTATAAATTAACGTCGGTATTTGAACAATTCCCAGGTTCCCAGTGAATGATGCTCGACGTTGGACAGGCGAGAGGCGATTTCGCCGGCGTGGTCCACCGCGAACCGGGTCGGCATCAGGAGGCCGCTGCAGTCCGGCAGCAGGCGGGTGACCTCGTTCAAGTCGGGTTCGACGCGGAAAGGGAGATCGAAGTAGTAGGCGAATTGGGGTGGGACGATGTTTCGAAAAGAGTAGGAGCCCCGCGTTTCGAACTGAATGGGATTTCTGACCAACAGCACGGGAGGTGGCTGAACCCGCATCCTCAATTCGTACTTCAGGTCAATGGCGATCCTCTCGCGCGCCGAGTTCCACGCATCAATATCCGACATCGGACAATGCACCCGCTTGTGCAGATCCAGCATCGTGTAGTGCGATGCGGTCACGGTTGTCATCGTGAGGGCGCTGCTGATGACCCATCCGGCGGCCGGCACGCGAAGCGCGATGGCGCGATGGATCGAAACCACCGCCCTTGCCGCGAAAATGGCGACGGCCGGACCAAGGTAATAAAGCCAGTACTGGTGAACAAGGTATTGTCGCCAGAAGAGGGCGATCCAAATGATGCCTGTGATTGATAGCACCGTAAGACCGGTCGGCGAGCTTGATCTGATGGGTTTCTCGAATGAATTCCCAGAGTTTCGCCGCCATGAAAATGCAAAACCAATGACCGCCAGCGCGATGATCGGCAGCGTGAGGTTGTCGACGGTGTTGGTCCAGGGCGTCAGGGCGTGGAGCGAAGGACCGTTCGTGCCGAGGGTCACCCCCGCTCGGGCGGAGAATACTGCGAAGAGATCGGCGGCCCGTCCGGCAAAGCCGAAATGTATTAAATAGACAAACAGAAGAATAATCGCCACCGTGGGCGGGGCGAAAATACGAATGCAAAGTTGTGTTGTGATTCTGCCCCGGAATCGCTCATGAACCGCGCGCAAGCAGACGAGTGCCGCCAGAATAATGGCCACCCAGTCCATCCAAACCGCCGCGAAGATACACACGGCCCAGATGAAACCCGCGCGAATGGGCGATACTGTTGTGGACGATTGAATCAGGTGACGATCCGCCGCCATCACCGCCGCGAGCATCAGAAATAGACAGGGCGCTTCCTGATCGGGCATCCGTCCGAAGTAGCCGGCCATGGGGAGCAGTGCGTAAATTGCGCCCGTCAACAGGGCAACGGCGTTGCCATATCGCTCGCGGGCTGCTTTCATCAAGAGGACCAAAGTTCCCAGAGAAGCCAGAATCGGAACCAGTCGTGCCGCCCATTCGTGTTCGCCGAAAAGCTGAAACGACGCGGCGATGCACCAAACCAGACCGGGCGGATGAGTTGGATAAAAGGACCACTCGCCGTCGCCGGGAAGTGCGTCGCCAACCGCCACGATGGGCATGCCGTGGTGCATGTCGAAGGGATAGCGAAGCAGATTTCGGGCCAATTGCGAGTAAAAGGCGCCATTCCAGTCGTGGAGTCCGGTCCAGGGTTCGCGAATGTCGCGAAGGAGAATCGCGGCAAAGAGGGTCAGGATTATCGCTGAAACATACCGATTCATGCGCATCGGGCCGAGCGGGTTGGCTGCGATGGCTGCATCGTCGGTTTGCGTAGTGGGAAGCATTTTCAGCACCAGTCTAGCTGAACTCACGTACGCACAACTGGAAGGGCGACCGGGCTAAAATCACCTCTGGCTGCGTAAGGCGAAGGCGTCGTCGACCTCTGCGTTCGGTACCCTGAATGAGGAAGAACAAATCGTGTCAGAACCCTCGCGTCCTCCATCCGACACTACGACTCCGGGCCCCGAAAGTGCACCGACCAAACCCAAAAAGAGGAGTCGGCGTCGGTTCTGGCTCGGGCTGACGCTGGCTGCCCTGCTTGCCGGCGAAGTCGGTCTCCGGGTATTCGCGGACAAAGACAGCCGCTTCAACATTCGATTGGGGGCGAGCCAGGAGTGGGATGCCCATCGAAAACACCGCTGGACCAGGAACAGCAAGGCGGGCGATCTGGTCATCAATTCCCGTGGATTTGTCGGCGGGGAATTTAATGAAAAGAAGGCGTTGGGCAGCTACAGGATCGTCTGTCTCGGCGATTCTGCTTCCGTCATACCCCCTCGAAGACCGTACCCAGTCGCTCTGGAGGAGAAGTTGCGACAGGCCTGTGGCGGCAGGCGAATAGACGTGATCAACGCGGGCTGCTCCGGCTATGACTCGATTCAGGCCGAGGACTGGTATCGCCGTGAAATTGACGCGATCGAGCACGACATGTTGATCGTGTACATCGGCTGGAATGACATGGGCAAGTACAACCCGGACGGCCTGGTGGAGAAGCGCTACGACGCGGGCTATCTGCGCGAGCCGACACTATTCGAGAAATTGATTCTGAATGTGTATCTGCTGCGCACGCTCTACGTGGTGAACGAGCACTGGCTGTCGCGGGGTAATCCGTCTCTCGAGCCGTTGAACGCGGATGAATCAAAGCGGTATGAGCAATTTGAGCCCGATCATTTCGAGAAACACCTGACGGCCATCGTCAAGCTCGCTCAATCACGCGGAAGAAGAGTCTATCTCACCAATTACGCGGGCCTGGTGCGCGAGCATCCAACAGACGACGAACTTCAGCGTATTCAATTTCCACGAGGAATGGGAAAAAAACTCGCCAAGTATCTGATTTTGAAGGCGAAATTCGACGCCGCGCTGGTCCGGGTTTCCAATCAGACGCAGGCGCCTATCATCGACATCGCCGCCGAGTTTGACACGCCGGAAAAGCGGAAGTGCTTCACCGACGCTTCACATTTCCTCGAGGAGGGGTCCGATCGAATTGCCGGGTGTGTTGCCGGCCGGTTGCTTCGTGACGATCCGGGGATGTGCCGCTCCGCTCCATGATCGAATTCGGGCGATAACAGCTTTTGGTTGGACTTGAATGCGGTTGTAACGGACCTGCAAAACGGACGTCACCGCGCCCATGCGTGCCTTGTCTCCCGGCGAATCCGACGGGATAATCAGTCACAGTTGGGGGGCAGGTGTTTTCAGGCCGATCTTGGTCGGGCAGTGCTGCACCAATCGGATCACGAGGGACGGAGCCCGCAAAAAGCCGGCGGAGTGGAAGGATGTACATTCTTGGAATATCCGCGTTTTTCCATGACAGCGCCGCGGCGCTCCTCAAAGACGGGGAGATCGTCGCTGCGGCGCAGGAAGAGCGCTTTTCACGAAACAAGCACGACTCGGCCTTTCCAGGCCGGGCGATTCAGTACTGCCTGACCGAAGCCGGCATCACCGCGGACCAGCTCGACTACGTCGGATTCTATGAGAAGCCGTTGCTCAAGTTCGAGCGCCTGCTGGAGACGTACCTCGCGTTCGTGCCGCGCGGATACCAGTCTTTCGTTGAAGCTCTGCCGCAGTGGCTGGGCAAGAAACTGCGTCTGCCCAAGGAAATGGACAAGGGCCTCGGCCTGAAGAAGGCCAAGCGCTACGTCTTCCCCGAGCATCACGAGTCGCATGCGGCCAGCGCGTTCTTCCCCTCACCCTATGAAGAAGCGGCCATCATCACCATGGACGGCGTCGGCGAATGGGCCACCTCGACAATCGGTCATGGCAAGGGCAACAAGATCACCATCACCGACGAGATTCGCTTCCCGCACTCGCTCGGTCTGCTCTATTCCGCGTTCACTTATTACTGCGGATTCGAAGTCAACAGCGGTGAGTACAAGCTGATGGGCCTGGCGCCCTATGGCGAGCCGAAGTACATCGATCTGATCATGAACAACCTGATCGATGTCAAGGAGGACGGGTCCTTTTGGATGGACATGTCCTACTTCAATTACTGCTCCGGCCTGACCATGACCAACGAGAAGTTCAATCAGCTCTTCGGCGGGCCGCCGAAAAAGGGCGACGACCTGGTCACGCAGCGGCACATGGACATCGCCGCGTCCATTCAGAAGGTGACCGAAGAGGTCATGCTTCGAACCGCGCGAACAGCGCATAAGAAAACCGGCTCGAAGAATCTCGTGCTGGCGGGCGGCGTGGCGCTAAACTGCGTGGCCAATGGTCGCATCCTTCGCGAAGGGCCTTTCGAAAACATGTGGATTCAACCCGCGGCGGGCGACGCAGGCGGGGCATTGGGCACGGCGCTGCTCATTTGGCACCAATTGCTCGACAAACCGCGCAAGGCGCAGCCGGGCGACTCGCAGCGCGGCTCGCTGCTGGGACCGTCCTACCATAAGACCGATATCCGCCAGTTCCTCGATCGGGTCGGCGCGACCTACGAATGGCTTGAAGACGACGCGATGTACGACCGCGTGGCCGGCCTGATGAACGAGGGCAAGGTCATCGGCTTTTTCCAGGGGCGCAGCGAATATGGACCCCGCGCACTGGGCTGTCGCAGCATCATCGGCGATCCGCGCAACCAGACGATGCAGACCATCATGAATGTGAAGGTCAAGTATCGCGAGAGCTTCCGGCCGTTTGCGCCCTGCGTGCTGCGCGAGCACGTGCAGGAATATTTCGGCATGCGGCCGAATGAAGACAGCCCCTACATGCTGCAAGTCGCGCCGGTCAACGAGAATCGTCGCAAGACCCTGACCGAAGAGCAGAAGCGACTCCGAGGCATCGACCTGCTCAAGGCGCCACGCTCGGAAGTGCCCGCCATCACGCACGTCGATTACTCGGCCCGCGTGCAAACGGTGGATGACAAGCGACATCCCAAGCTCCGCAGGCTGATGGAGCAGTTTCGCGTAAAGACAGGCTGTCCGGTCATCGTGAACACCAGCTTCAATCTCAGCTGGGAGCCGATCGTGAACCGGCCGGAAGAGGCCTACAACACCTTCATGCACAGCGACATCGACGTGCTGGTGCTCGAGAACGCAGTGCTCATCAAGGACAAGCAACGGGCCAATGTCGAGGCCCGACGCAGTGAAGGCGCGAATGGCAGCGAGGCCGATCCAACCCTGGAGAGTGTGTGGGCCTGCCCGGCCTGCGGCGGCGATTTGAAACGAAACGGCTCAACCGCGAGTTGTGCCGCGTGCAGCAAATCCTTCAAGAGCGAAGACGGCATCTGGCGGATGTATCACCCGCATGAGAAGACTGATGCCGACGTGACCGACCAGGTGAAGCAGTTTTACGAGGAGCATCCGTTCCCGAATTACGACGTGGATGAGGATCTGCGCACGATCATCTCCAAGAGCCGGAAGGGTGTGTATGGCAAGCTCATGGGCGAGCAGATCCCGTACAACTCGCGCGTGCTCGAAGTCGGCTGTGGAACGGGTCAGTTGTCCAACTTTCTCGGTATCGGCTGCCGCAGCGTGATCGGCACCGACTTGTGCGGCAACTCGCTGAAGCTGGCCGAGACTTTTCGGCGGAGCCAGGGCCTGTCGCGGGTGCGCTTCATGCAGATGAATCTGTTCCGCCCGGCGTTCAAGGCGGAGCAGTTCGATGTGGTGCTGTGCAACGGCGTGTTGCATCACACCAGCGATCCTTACGGCGGGTTCAAGAGCATCAGCAAGCTGGTGAAGCCGGGCGGGTATATCGTCATCGGTCTGTATAACACCTATGGCCGCCTGTTGCTCGATGGTCGCCGCGTGCTGTTCAACATGACCGGCGGACGGTTCAAGTGGATCGATCCTTATATCCGCAAGACCAAGATGTCGGCCGGTAAGCAGGATGCCTGGTTCCACGACCAGTACATGCATCCACATGAGTCGAAGCACACCATGGGCGAGGTGCTGCACTGGTTCAACGAGAACGGCTTTGACTTCGTCAACGGCGTGCCGAAGCTGCGGGCCCGTGATTCGTTCGGCAACAAGGAGAAGTTGTTCGAGCCGGCAAGCCCCGGCACTGTGCTGGATCGCGCCTGGTCGCAGGCCCGCATGGTGATCACCGGCAATCGCGAAGGCGGGTTCTACATCATGATTGGTCGAAAGCGCGGTGGAAAATGATCAAGCCCGCATGGTATCCCGATGATCGCCAGCTTCGGCAGTTTTCGGTCGCCGCATTGGTCGGATTCCCGCTGATTGCCTTCGCCTGCAAGCGGTGGTTCGAGTGGTCGACCGGTGCATACTGGATCGCGGCGCTGGGTCCGATCATCTGCGTGCTGGGTTTGGCCATACCGGGGGCGGTGTATCCGCTCTATACGGCCCTGATGGCCATCACGATGCCGATCGGCTGGCTCATTTCGAACGTGATCCTGCGGGTCATCTTTTATGTGATCCTGACGCCGCTGGGACTCGTATTCAGGATGATGGGGCGCGATCCGCTGGTGCTGAAGAAGCCGCAGGCCGCGACTTACTGGGTGAAGCACGAGCAGCGTACTGACGCCATGAGTTATTATCGACAGGCCTGATCCTCCGATATTGAGGGGTGAATGACATGGACGCGCCGAGAAACGAAGCCGAGTCGCGCAATCAATTTGCCCAGCAGGGCCAGGAGCAGCGCACCGGCATGCTGGCCGACTTCATCTACCTGCTGAAGAACAATCAGAAGTGGTGGATGCTGCCGCTGATTCTCGTGTTCATCGCCTTTGGCGTATTCATGGTTCTATCCAGCACGGGTGTGGCGCCGTTTATTTATACGGTCTTCTAATCGACTGAAGGACAAGCGGAGCGCCCGGACGAGGGTGCCGTCTAGTGCCCTTCGATACCACGCGGCGGCGATTGCATGAATATCCTGGGTATCTCGGCTTTCTATCACGACTCGGCCGCGGCTCTGGTTGTCGACGGGCGAATCGTCGCCGCGGCCCAGGAAGAGCGCTTCACGCGGAAGAAGCACGACTACCGCTTCCCCGAGAACGCGGTGAACTACTGCCTGCGCGAAGCAGGCATCAGCGCCGGCCAGCTCGACCACGTCGCGTTTTATGACAAGCCCCTGCTGAAGTTTGAGCGACTGCTCGAAACCTACCTGGCCTACGCCCCGCGCGGTTGGAGGTCCTTCAAGGAAGCCGTTCCGCTCTGGCTGCGTCAGAAGTTGCACCTGCCTCGGGAGATGGACAAGGCCCTCGGCGGGGCCTTCAAGGGCCGCTACATCTTTACCGAACATCACGAGTCGCACGCGGCCAGTGCGTTTTTCCCCTCGCCATTTGAAGAAGCCGCGATCATCACGCTCGATGGCGTGGGTGAATGGGCCACGGCCAGCTACGGCGTGGGCCGCGGCAACAAGATGTCGCTGACTCACGAGCTGCATTTTCCGCATTCGCTCGGCATGCTGTATTCCGCGTTCACCTATTTCACCGGCTTCAAGGTGAACAGCGGCGAATACAAGCTGATGGGTCTGGCGCCCTATGGCGAGCCCAAGTACGCCGATCTCATTCGCAAAGAGCTGATGGACATCAAGGAAGACGGCTCCTTCCGGATGAACATGGACTACTTCAACTACTGCGAAGGGCTGACCATGACGAACGAAAAGTTCGATCAGCTCTTTGGCGGGCCGCCGCGGGCGGGTGAGTCCAAGGTGACGCAGCGCGAGATGGACCTGGCCGCCAGCGTGCAACTGGTGACCGAGGAGGTCATGCTCAAGATTTCGCGGCACGTACACAAGACCACGGGCATGAAAAACCTTTGCCTGGCCGGCGGCGTGGCGCTCAATTGCGTGGGCAACGGCGAAATTCTCCGCGACGGATGCTACGACAAGATCTTCATTCAACCCGCCGCGGGCGACGCGGGCGGGGCGCTCGGCGCGGCCCTCTTCGTGTGGTACCAGCTTCTGGGCAACAAGCGCGAGAGCGACAACGTCAAGGACAAGCAGACCGCCTCGCTGCTGGGGCCTCGATTCAGCAACGACGAAATCAAGAAATACCTCGACTCCATCGGAGCGAAGTATCACTTTTACTCCGATCCGGCGGCCCTGGCCGACAAGGTCGCCGAGGAGATGGCCCGCGAAAAGGTCATTGGTCTGTTTCAGGGCCGCATGGAATTCGGTCCGCGTGCATTGGGGAGTCGCAGCATCATCGGCGATGCCCGCAGCCCCAAGATGCAGGCGGTCATGAACGTCAAGATCAAGTTCCGTGAGAGCTTCCGGCCGTTCGCGCCGTGCGTGCTCCGCGAACATGTGCACGAGTACTTCGAGATGCGGCCCAACGAGGACAGCCCCTACATGCTGCTCGTGGCCGACGTCCGCCAGGAAAAGCGCACGCAGCACAACGACAATGGTCTATTCGGGATTGAAAAGCTCAACCAGATTCGTTCCGTGGTGCCGGCCATCACGCATGTCGATTACTCGGCCCGTGTGCAGACCGTCGACAAAGAGCGGCACGGACTGTTCTACGACATCATGAAGCGGTTCCATGCGCGCACGGGCTGTCCGGTCATCATCAATACGAGCTTCAATGTGCGCAGCGAGCCGATCGTATGCTATCCGGAAAATGCGTATCGCTGCTTCAAGTTCACCAACATGGATGTGCTGGTGCTGGAGAATTACGTGCTGCTGAAGGACGAGCAGCCGGGAGCGAAGGAAGTGGACTTCCAGGATTATCTGAACGAGTTTGAGCTGGATTAGTGGCGTCCCCCCTGCGTGGGGACGGCGGGACAATCATGGCCATCATTGAAACAAACTGGAGCGCGACCAAGAAAGACCTGCGGCTGTTCGGCATCGTTGGCGCGATTGTGTTCGGCATTGTTGGCGTCGGCGCATTGACGGGCACGTCGTGGCTGGCCGCGTATGTCGGCAAGCTGTTGTCGTGGCCGGTCATGGCGATCCTGGCGGTGCTGTGCGGCGTGAGCCTGGCGCTGGCCGGCAAGAAGAAACCAGTGCCCGAGGCCATGCGGCCATTCGCCATGGCGGGCATGGTCGTCTTCGCGGCGCTGGCGATTGTTTTCAAGACGGGCTTCCTTGCGCCGGGCGCGTGGGGTTTGATCGCGGTCGCGGCGTTCTTCCTGATCGGCGGATTCGTGCTGCCCGATCTGCTGCGTCCGGTGTTCTTCGTGTTCATGGTGGCCACGTTTCCACTCGGCCTGGTGATGGGGCCGCTCATTCTCGGCGTGATTTTCTACGGCGTCTTCACACCGGCGGCATTCATCTTCAAGGCTATCGGCCGCGACAGCATGACCCGCAGGTTCGACCCGGCGGCGAAGACGTACTGGGTCGAGCACAAGGATGCTGAGCCGAAGCGGTATTTCAGGCAATTCTGATGAATAGCTAATAGCGAAATCGCAAGCTTCGCTTGTGTAGACGATCTCAACGTCCATCATCATCGATGAGCTGATCTAATCGCCGTCGGGATGAAGTTCACGACGTCGGTGGCGATCAGGCCCTGTTGGCCCAATTCCTTTGCGGCAAGATCGCCGGCAAGGCCGTGGATGTGCGAGCCCAGCACGGCGGCTTCGAGACTTGACAGGCCTTGAGCGATCAATGCCGCGATCACGCCGGTGAGCACGTCGCCGGTGCCGCCGGTGGCCATGCCGGGGTTGCCGGTGCTGTTCATGTGCGATTGTTCGCCGTCAGTGATGAGCGTATCGGCGCCTTTGAGCACGCAGACGTTGCGAACTGACTTTGATCTGCGCTGCTTGAATTTCTGAATGAGCGTTGCCGATGCCGCGGTTCGATTTGATTGAACGCGCTTGGTGGTGGTGTGCAGCAGGCGAGCGCATTCGCCGGGGTGGGGCGTCAGGATGCAATTACTCAAACCGTCGATTTTTGTGCCGGGGGGATGCGCCAAGGCAATCGCGTTCAGGGCGTCGGCGTCGACCACCAACGGGGCCGCGCTGCAGAGATTCTGCATGAGCTTAACAAGCTGTTTGCACCAGCGCAGTTCGCCATGCGACAGTCCGGGGCCGATGGCGATGGCGCTTGATTTTCGGTCGCCCTCGAGCAGTCCCTCGCCCCACAAGTAGTTGAGCGCGGCCCGTGGATCGAGGCGATCGTAGCGATCAAAGGGAAGTGGAACGGTTGTGGCGCACGGACACAAGATTGCGACAAACGGCTGAACCGGTGCGGGGCAGGCCACCGTCACCAGTCCCGCGCCGGTGCGCAGGGCCGCATTGGCCGCGAGAGCCGGCGCGCCGATCATGCCGACGGATCCGCCGATGATGAGCACGCGGCCGAAGTCACCCTTGTGGGCATCGCGCTTGCGCGGCGGGAGCTTGGGCAGCGTGGACTTGTGCTTCATGTCGATTTTTCGCCGATGCGGTTGATCGTCGCGGCCAGGTATCCCGCCGCGAAACCGTTGTCGATGTTCACCACAGCCAGGCCCGTTGCGCAGGAATTGAGCATGGTGAGCAATGCGGAGATTCCGCCGAGATTTGCGCCGTAGCCCACGCTGGTCGGGACGGCGATGACCGGCGCTTCCACGAGTCCCGCGACAACGCCGGGCAGCGCGCCTTCCATTCCCGCGGCGACGATGATGACGCGAGCGTCGCGCAGGGTCGGGGCGTGATGCAGAAGGCGATGAATGCCGGCGACGCCGACGTCGCAGATCACCTTGGTGGTCTGGTCCATGATCTCGCAGGTGACTTTCGCTTCTTCGATGACCGGCAGGTCGCTCGTGCCGGCGGTGACCAGGGCGATGACGCCGGCGGACATGGAGTTTTGTCTTTGTCGCAATGTGACACAGCGGGCGACCGTGTGATGCTGTGCGTGGGGCGAGAGCGCGGCGATGGCGGCGCATTGCTCGGGCGACGCACGGGTCGCGAGGACGTTTCCGCCCCCGGCCGCGAGCTTGGCGAAGATGGTCGCGGCCTGTTCGGCGGTCTTGCCGGGGCAGTAGATCACCTCGGTGAAACCGCGGCGCAGCGCGCGGTGGTGATCGATGTGGGCGAAGTCAGTTGTCTCAAACGGCAGGTTCTGAAGTTCCCGCAAGGCTTCTGCGGTGGTGACGCCGCCGTTTCGCACGGATTCGAGAAGGCTCTGCAGTCGTTGTGCATCCATAGGCGCGTCGATCCTGCCGTGTCATGTCGCGTTTACAGGCGCAGTCGCGGAGATTGTAACGGCGTGATGAAGCGGCGCGGATTTTGCCGATTATGAGAGGAGTATCTCGCTTTTTCCGTGAGTTTTGCGGCATATTGTCGCTTAATTGATGTGTGAAGATTGACTTTCGCGAGCGGCGCGGGATACGATCAGGACGTCTTCAGCGGGAATGCCGCTGCGAAAACGTGCGATTCAAGCAGGTGTTCGCAGGCCCGGCTGGCTGAAAATTCCAATCGTGCTCCGCAGTCGCGGGATTAAAACACAAGATGGCCTTGGATCAGGCAAATGTAGTGGGTCGTCGTCTCGTGGACCTCATCCGCAAGAGTGCGTCCGCGCCGGAGCAGTTGATCGCGACGCTCAACGAGAGCTGGTCGGCTGACTGTCTGCGTCTGCAGCTATCGTCGAATGAGGGCGATGTGGTCGAAGCGGCGGCCAAGGCGCTGAGCTTGATCGGCTCGACGGCCGATCTGCCGGCTCTTGTCAAAATATTGCATCACGAGGATGCCGCGCTGCAGCGCGGAGCGGAAGAGGCCATGTGGTCTATTTTCTTCCGCGCTGGCGGCGATCTGGCCCAGGCCGTGCTGTCACGCATCGCCGTGTCAATCGGCAAGGGTGACACCGAGAACGTTATTCCGCTGCTGACTGAGTTGATTCGCACACATCCAGCGTATGCCGAGGCGTATCACCAGCGGGCGCAGGCACATTACCTCGCGGATCGTTATGACCCGGCCTTGCGCGACGCATCGCGGGCCGTGCGGCTGAATCCTCATCATTTCGAAGCGGCAGCACTGCAGGGGCATTGTCTCGGCGCGCTGGGGCGCTGGGCTGATGCGGTGCAGCACTACCAGGCGGCGCTGCGGATCAATCCGCGCATGACCGCCGTACGCCGGGCGATGCGCGGCATGCGCGATCGGTCGGCGGCGGCTTCGCGCTGAGCGTAGCGGCCCCCGTCCGTGGGGGCCGGCGAGGCGTGATGACGTCGTCCCCCACGGAGGGGGGACGCTACGGTTCACTCCACTGTCTTAATAGACGGAAGTCGTAGATGCCGGTGCTGTGTCCGTCGCCCCAGACGATCTGCATGGCATAGCGTCCCACCAGTTTCGCATCGGTGAACTCCACCGCTTTGCTGATGTTGGCCGGCAGGATTGTCAGGGAGAGACCCTGAGACGGGGGCCGCGTCGCCTTCGCGTCGCGCTCTTCGCGGCAGGTAGCGCAGGGGCAGTTTTTCCGCAGGTGTTCGAGGGAATAGTGACTCTTGCGGCCGTCGGCCCAGGTGATGAAGAGGCCTTCGCGGCGATCCAGGCGCAGATCAGCCGGCTTCGCGGCGTCATCAATCGAGGTGTTCGGAGTGGGGGATGGAGACTCGCTCATGCTGTTGGGTGCTCACGCGTCGATCAGCGATTCGATTCGAACCAGGGCCTGCATGCCCAGGGCGTCCTCGGGGTCGGCCGGCTCGCAGGCGGCAAACCAGGCCGGTCGCGAACCCTCGCGGCGAAGCTGGTCGAAGATGGCCTGCAGGCGATGGGCGCAGATTTCAGCGGCATCGCCATCGGGCCCCACGCCCAGATTCAGAAGGACCACGTCGCTGTCGATGAGCACATGGTAGCACGGTTGGAGCAAGAACTGCACGGCCAGCCGCGAGCCGAGGGCGGCGTCGATGAAGGCGAGCACGTCGCGGTCGCGGTCGCTTACGGGCGGAGGATCGAAGCGCTTGATCGAATCGCGCGGCGGGTCGCATCGGGCCTCACGGGTCAGTCCGAAGATCTCCTCGGCGAAATCGCGGGTGTCGTGCATGGCCCGGCGCACCGCGTCCTCGGCCTCTCTGCGCGAGCGGAATACATCGGCGAGGGTCGCAGGGCAGGGCATGATGAATACCCGTGCATCGAAGGAATAGGCGTGGCGGAAATGTGGCTCGGCGTCAGTCTCGACGAAAATAGTCGTCGATGTCTTGCGCTTGTGCAGCCGCTCGATCTCGGCCGGAAGCCTCTCGAATACGAGATCGGGGTCGATGGTCGCGGTGGTGGACGATTCCATGTCATCGGTAGGGACCGACAGGCGCAGGGTGGGGGCGGGCTCGCGCGGAACCAGCTCTTTCTCGACGGCAGCGTGACTGTTTAGACGAAGATGGTGCCGCGCCCCCGATGTGCGGCGGGCGGCCAGGCGGCGCACGAGAGTGGTCTTTCCGCTGCCGGGAGGGCCGGCGATGTGGACGACCTTGATCGGCACGGCGGCGCTCCGAGAACCTCGGCGTCGGAATTGCAGGACGCAAAGGATTCTATGGCTCGGGCCAGATGGAAGGAAAGGGAGCCGATATCTGGATTTTCCGGCGAAAAACCGGCCATTGGCCGGTTCCACAACCGGGGATTCCAAACTAAAACGGGCTTTCCTCGTCCGGATCGGGCGGGCCGGGGCCTTCGGGGTCGAAGACCGGTCTTTCCGGCTCTGACGGAGGTTGGACCACGCGGAGATCGCGCTGTGGTGGCACGTGGTCGCGCGGAGGTCCATACTCGCTTTCGTCACGAAGCCGCATGGCCGCCGGAGGAACGAAGCGCATGAACTGCGGCTGGAACATCAACTCGACCACGCCGGTGGGACCGTTGCGCTGCTTCTCGAC
>CAYXEY010000062.1:10899-14801 GCA_964464105.1 uncultured Planctomycetaceae bacterium | reverse complement strand
CGGTCGTCGTCAGGCTTGATCGCGCGTGCCGCCGAGGGACCAGGCAAGTCTGTTGGTATGTCGAAGACCTTTTTGCGCGGCGGCGCCCCGGGAGTATCTCCGCCGGGGCGATTATTGGCGATCATGTACAGCACGCCATCCTTGAACTGCGCCGTGATGACGTTCTCTTCGACCACGACGGCGATGAACTCCGGCATCGTCCTGAGCAGCGCTGCAATTTGCTCGCTTTGCCCGGGATCTCCATTCAACTCAATTGAACTGAGCTTCTGCTCGACCTGATTGAACACGGCGAACCGCTCCTCCTTGGACACCGGCGTCAGTGGCGGTCCCGACGGTCCCGTTGGAGGGCAGCCTCCCAACATGAGCGGAAAGATCGCGCAACACACGAGAGTCGGCAACAGCCGCGTCACAGTGCGATTCGTCATGGCTTGTCCCATTGCTTGCGAGGCGTCGGACAGGCAGCCGCCCCGATTCGGCCGCTGAAGCATCATCTTACCAATTCAACCCAATAGCGGTCAACGAAATTGGGTAGACTGATCGTATCCCCGGTCTTGCTGAAAGCACCGAGATTGCCGGCCCAGGAGCATTCTTATGAAGGATTACCGCCATCGCGTCGATATTCAGATTCGCTTTCAGGACGTGGATGCAATGAACCACGTTCATCACGCGAATTACCTGGCCTACGCCGAACATGCCCGACTGCGCTACTATGATGCCGTTCTGGGCACGACCGATTCGGACTGGCATTCTCAGAACGGGCTGATCATGGCGCGCACCGAAGTTGACTTCCGCAAGCCGCTTATGTTGGACGATCGTGCGGCGGTGTACACGCGTTGCGCGCGGCTGGGGTCGAAGAGCTTTGAATTGCAGTGGGTGGTCGTGCGTGCGATCTCGATCGGCGAAGAAATCGTCGCCGAGGGTCGCACGGTGATTGTGTGCTATGACTACGCGACGCAGTCAACCGTCGAGATACCCGGCGAACGACGGCAGATGATTGAGCGATTCGAAGGTGCGAGACTCCAATCCTAGATTCGGGATTGAAGTCACTTGGCTTGTTGACCACGACCCGCATCAACAGAGAAAGGCAAAGGGTGGGCCAATGCGGTTGGCCCACCCTATTGATTTGGATTTCAAAATTCAAATTACAGATCACATAATTCAAATCTCCGATTTCAGATTTCGGATGCCACCTGCTCAGGAACGCCACATCTATTTGGTAACCCGTACGCGACGGCTCATGAGGGCAATGCCAAATACCAACTGGCCCATGGTGAACAGCCCGATGTTGCCGCAGGGTGTCGCGCCAATTCCGCTAACAGGCGGCGCTGTTGGCTTACAGGCATCGCCGACACCGTCGGCATCGGTATCCGCCTGATCGGCATTCGCCGTCCCAGCGCAGTTGTCGCAAACATCTCCGACCCCGTCGCCATCGTCGTCAGCCTGGTCGGCGTTGGCCGCGTTTGGACAGTTGTCCACCGCATCGCACTTGCCGTCGCTGTCACTATCGACATCGGGCACGCCGCAGCCGCAGGTCCCGGGGCTGGTTTTCAGCGCATCATTGGGGCAACCATCACTGACGTTGGGCGTGCCGTCGCCATCGAAATCGAGCCCGCCGGTGGCCGTTGAACCCAGAAACACGCCGGACTCAGACGTGTACGTCAGCCCGGCAGGCAAATCGCCAAAGCGAAACTTTACGCCATCGGTGTAGTCAACCACGGCGCCGCTTCGTGCGTCGATGCTGAAAAAAGTATCGATCGTCACCGACACCACGCCCGGCGGCAGGATCATCGTGGCCTTGATCAACCCGCTGAACGGACCGGTATGCGTGACCGTCCACTCGTTGTAGTGGTTGCCGCCGGCTGGTTGATACTCAAAGCGTGGTCCGAACTGACCGCTGTAGATGTATTGAGCGCCGCCCATGTAACTAGCTGGCGCGCCTTTGAAGTGAACGTCCTTCCAGTTGGCGTCATTAACGGTGGCCAGCACGACGGAAGACTTGATGTCGATGGAGCCAACGTTGGGTCCGCCGTTGTCGACCACGCTTCCGTCGGTATCCAAATAAACGTCGAGTTCCACCGGGTTCGCATTGGTGTTGTGAAACGTTACCGTTTCAATCCACCGCGAGACGGCCAGGCCAATGGAGTTTCCGACCGCCCCACCACCGGCGTTGATCAGCGCGCTATGGCTCCCCGTGGAGAGGTTGCACTCAGATGCAGAATCTGTGAACACCGATCCATCCGGCTGCGAGGTATTGGCGAACGCTCGCGTCATGCCCGTCCCAACCGGACCCGCGTTCGCCGTTCCACTGGCCCCGGTTCGCATACCGGGTTGAATCACGCCATTAACGACCCGGACAAACGAGTCCTGGCCCTGCGGCGAGTTCTGCGAAAGACTCGAAGATTGGGCCTCTACATGAATGGCCGCAAGAGACCTGGTTGGCAAAACGAATACCGCGGCGAGCGCCGTGCCGATTCCAATTAATTTGATCGTCGTGAACATTTCAGGCTCCTTTCAGGCCGTGCACCCGGATACGACAAACGGGGCTGGCCTTGACAAAAGGCCTTAGCATGCATGAAAGCTGGTTCTCACAAGAAATGCAGTCCCGAGCCGTGTATAGCAGGTCACGCGGCCCCCGACCTGCGTTCGCCTTGCTTTATTGCCCCCGCTAACATCCCCATTCCCATGCCCCAGATCGCGGTCAACCAGCTTTCCAAGTCCTTCAAGATCGCCGAGCGCGAGGGCGGGTTGATGCCCGCCATTCGGAGCGTCTTTAGGCGCAAGTACAAGCAGGTTCTGGCGGTTGACTCGGTGAGCTTCACCGTCGAGCCGGGGGAAATCGTCGGGTTTCTTGGTCCGAATGGGGCTGGCAAGACCACCACGCTCAAGATGCTTGCGGGATTGCTCCACCCGACCGGCGGATCGGCGACGGTTTTGGGGCACACCCCCTGGCGGCGAGAGGCGGCCTACCTCCAGCGCATCAGCATGCTCATGGGCCAGCGGTCGCAGCTCGGTTGGGATCTGCCGGCCATGGATTCCTTCATGGTCCACGCAGCGGTCTATCGCCTGCCGGCGGAACAGTACAAGGCCACATTGGATGAACTCATCGCCTTGCTGGAACTCGAACCCCTGCTGAAAAAACAGGTTCGCACGCTCTCGCTCGGCGAACGGATGAAGTGCGAGATCTGTGTGAGCCTGCTGCATCGGCCATCGGTGCTTTTCCTCGACGAACCGACCATCGGCGTAGACATCACCATGCAGTCGCGGATTCGCGAGTTCATCCGCACCTACAACCGCGACCACGGCGCGACCATCATCCTGACCAGCCATTACATGGCGGATGTCACTGCGTTGTGCAAGCGGATCATCGTGATCGATCACGGGAAGATCCTCTTCGACGGGGCGCTGGAGGCGCTCTCCGCCCGGCTGGCGCCGTTCAAGGTCATCAAGATCGACCTGTCCGCCGACGCGGCAAATTACGACTTCGCGGCACGAGGCGATGTGCTTTCCAACACCGGGCGCAAGGTCGAGCTGCGCGTACCCAAGGGCTCGGCCGCCGCGGTTACGACGCGACTGCTGTCTGATTTGCCGGTGCTCGACCTGACCATCGAAGACCCGCCGATCGAGGACGTCATCGGTCGGGCATTCGCGGGCAAAGCTGGCACGGAGTCCCCCGCGACCGTGGCCCAAGTGGCCGTCTAAGGCGACTTCTGTATCGCTTGTCAGGTTGGGGTGCGGATGTATCATCGTCACGCAATTGGCGAGGCGCGGGCCATCGCCGAATGTTCAAATACCTGGAGTGCGAATCATGCGACGAATGATCCTCATTGCCGCGGCATGCTTGATGGTGACTCAGACAGGTTGCCTCCTGGGTGGCAACAACAAGTGCACCATGATGGCATGCA
>CAYXEY010000062.1:0-10889 GCA_964464105.1 uncultured Planctomycetaceae bacterium | reverse complement strand
AAGGGTGAGCAGGCTAAATGCAAAGGCTGCAACACGACCATGAACTGCCGCGACATGATGGCCAAGTGCAGCGAATGCGGCAGAATGATGAAGTGCGGCGACGTGACCGTGAAGTGCCCCAAGTGCGGCATGACGGCGAAATGTTCCGAATCCAACGGCCGCTGTTCGATGTGCGACAAGGCCATGAAGGCCGAAATGATGTGTACCGGCTGCGGCAAAATGACCACGATGAATTGCACCTGCATGTGCGAAGCGTGCGCGAAGTCGAAGATGTAACGCATTTCGCGCTTGACCATACCGGATTGAACTATTCATGACCTACTTGTTTCGGGCCTTTAGTGCGTTCATGCGCATCGGTATCGGCACAATGGTGCAATACCGGGGCGAGATTCTCCTGTGGGCCATCTGGGGCCTGGTGAATCCCGCCGTGCTTTATGCCCTGTGGAGCGCGGCGGCGCAGACGCATGAAAATGGCGAAGTGGCCGGTTACGGTCGCGGCGAGTTTGCGGCCTACTTCTTCATGATGATGATCGTGGGCCATCTCACCACTGCGTGGGATACTTACGAAATGGGTTACCTGATCCGAAGCGGCACCATGTCTCCCAAGCTGCTCCGTCCGATCCTGCCGATCTGGGAGGCCCTGGCATCCAATCTGTCATACAAATTGGTGACGCTCGTCTTTGTCGTGCCGATGTGGATTCTCTTTGCTTTGATCGTTCGCCCGACGTTTGCGGGAAACGCATGGCAAGTCGCCCTCGGAATCCTCGCCGTGCTGCTCGCCGGGGCGGTGAATTTTGTACTCGGCTATTGCGTTGCCTTGATTGCGTTTTGGTCGCCCAAGCTGGACGCCACCGGCGAAGTGTTTTTCGGCGTGGGCATGTTCTTCGGCGGACGCTTCTCGCCGCTGGCCGCCCTGCCTCCGATCCTCGGCACGATCGCCGGGTTGCTCCCGTTTCGCTGGATGTTTGCGTTTCCGGCTGATCTTACCATCGGACGAATTCATACGGTCAACGAAGCGCTGGCCGGACTGGCAATGCAATGTGCGTGGCTCGTACTGGGAATCGTCGGGTTTCGATTGATGTGGCGCGCGGCCGTAAAGCGATACACCGCGGTGAGCGGTTGACGGGACCGACATGATCCGTGCATTGCGATTGTTGTCGCTTTATATTCGCGTGAGCGTGCAAAACCTCGCCGCTTATCGATTCGACCTGATCGTGCGCACGATCATGTCGTTCGTGCATATCAGCGCCGAGCTTGTCGGCATCTGGACCATTTTTCACAACACTACCAACATTCGCGGCTGGACCGCATGGCACTTCCTCGTGCTCGCCGGGGTCTATCGCATGGTGGCCGGCGGCATTCGCATGTTCATCGTGCCCAACGTGCGTAAACTGATGGAGGACATCCGCAACGGCACGCTGGACTTCGTGCTGCTCAAGCCGGTCAACGCGCAATTCCTGGTAAGCATTCGCGAATTTGTCGTATGGCGGTTGACCGACGTGCTGCTGGGCCTGGCCGTGAGCCTCTACGGATGCTGGCGATTGACGCACACGATTCCATTGCAAACCGTTGGCCTGTTCTTCGTCATGATGATCGCCGCGTGCATCATTCTCTATTCGCTCTGGCTCTGCCTGGGCACACTGTGCTTCTGGTTCGTGCGGATCGACAACATCGAGATGGTGTTCTGGAATGTCTTTGAGGCTGGGCGATATCCGACGGTGATTTATCCGGGTTGGGTTCGGGGGATGTTGACGTATGTCATTCCACTGGCGTTCATCACCACCATTCCCGCGGGTACGCTGATCGGCGACGATCAGTCGCTCATTCTGGGGCGATTGGCGCCTCTGTATGCATTTGGGATTGCGGCTTTGAGCCTTGTCGGTGCAACCTGGTTCTTCAATTTCGGCATTCGTCGATACAGCGGCGCATCGGCGTAGCACCTGAACGAGATACGCACGCCAATGTCCTGTACGAACCGGCCATTGGCCGGTTCCACAAAAACCGGGCTGAGGACAGCCCGGCTCTAATCGATAGATTCGCTAAACCGCGATGAGCCGTGAGACTCGCGCGGCCGCGCGCGTGACGATGTCAATCGCTAAGTCGACTTCAACGTCGGTCGTCAGACGTGAAACGCTGAATCGAATCGACCCTCGCGCCATTGCCGGTGCGACGCCCATCGCTTTCAACACGTGCGAGGGTTCCATAGACCCGCTGGCACATGCCGAACCGGCCGATACGCAGACACCCGCCTCAGACAGCGCGATGATCAGCGCTTCGGCCTCGATGTTGGGGAATGCAATGTTGGTCGTATTGCAAAGCCGCGAAGTGCCGCCGCCATTGACGACAGTCCCCGGGATGTTCTTCAGTATCGCGGCTTCCAGTCGGTCGCGCAATCGCGCCATTCTCGGCGGCGCACCGACCAGCTCTTGTGCCGCGACCTCTGCCGCTGCGCCCATGCCCACGATGCCGGCAACATTTTCGGTGCCGGGGCGAATGTCGCGCTCCTGGTGCCCGCCGACGTGCTGGCTGCGCAGCCGCGTGCCAGGCTTCACATAGAGCGCGCCGATGCCTTTAGGACCGTGAAACTTGTGGGCCGAAAGCGCCAGCAGGTCGGCGCCGATCGCGTTGACATCGACGGGAATCTTGCCGATGGCCTGCACCGCATCGATCATCAGCACCGCGCCGGCTGCGTGGGCCAGCGCTGCCGCGCGGGCCGCGTCCATAATGACGCCCGTCTCATTATTGGCCAGCATCACGCTGACCACTGCCGTCTCGGCGTCAATCAGTTTCTCAAGCGCTGAACATTCGAGCGCCCCATTTGAATCCACCGGCGCTTGTGAGACTCGATACCCCTCGGCAGCCAGCTTCTCACCGAGCGTGAATACCGCCGCATGCTCGACCGCGCTGATGACAATGTGCCGCCGCGTTGGATTCGCCTCAAGTGTGCCCAAAATCGCCAGATTGTCGGCCTCGGTCCCGCCGCTGGTGAAAATAATCTCTCGCGGACGCGCGCCAATCAGCCCCGCCACCTGCTCTCGGGCATGCTCCACTGCCCGCCGCGCCCGCTGCCCCGCAGCATGCGAACTTGACGGATTGCCCCACTCCTCGCGCATGCATAGCGTCATCGCGTCAATCGCAACCGCATCCACCGGCGTCGTCGAATTGTTATCGAGGTAAATCATTTCACGCGGCATTATATCGGTGAGCGGTTCAGTACAGGCACGAAGGCACGGAGGCACGATGTGGTCGAGTCCGGTGCAATTTTACAGTTGTTCAAGTTTGACTGTGCCGGGACACCAAGCTTCTGACATGTGATAACTGACAACTGAAAACGATCTCTCACCTTGACCCTCCCCCGCGCGCCTCCCATAATCCGGCGGGAGCCACTTCCTTACATGCCCGTCGAGTACATCACCGTCGATCCCGCCGCGTCGCGCGATGACCGCCTGAAGCGCGTGGGTCAGGCGATCGCCGATGGGGCACTCGTGGCCCTGCCCACCGACACGCTGTACGGCGTCGTCGCATCGGCCGCGCGGGATGATTCCATTCGTCGCATCCGTGCGTTTTCACCCGGCTCAAAGGCCGGCGCGCTATCTGTTCACATTTCCAATCGCGAGGCGAGTCAGGACTTCGTCCCGAATCCGTCGCCGCTGCTTCGCCGCCTTATTCGCAAGGCCTGGCCCGGTCCGCTGACGCTCGTGATCCCGATTGCCGACCCGCATTCAGCGCCAATTCACGACCGACTGAGTCCTTCCGGCGCCGAGGCCGTCTATGGCGAGGGCGCCGTGAGCATTCGCTGGCCCGATCATGGAATTTCCGACGCCGTGCTGGCAGCTGCCGCCGCTCCAATCATCGCCGTCGCCGCGGACACCGCCGAACATGCCGGATCGGCCGCCGACCTCAGGGATCGGCTGTCCGATCGGGTTGATATCATCGTTGATGCCGGGCCGACCCGATTTCGTAAGATCAGCACCATCGTGCGGGTGGATGGACAGAACTACAATGTGCTTCGGGCAGGTGTTTACGACGAGCGAACTGTGAAAAGACTGGCCACCACCACCATCCTGTTCGTCTGCTCCGGCAACACCTGCCGTTCGCCCATGGCCGAGGGCTTTATGAAGAAAATGCTGGCTGATCGGTTGGGCCGCAAGATCGATGAATTGGCGGAAGCGGGTTATGTCGTGCGGTCCGCCGGCACCTTCGCCGGACACGGCTCGCCTGCCAGTCCGCAGACGGTGGAAATCACCCGGCAGCGCGGCATCGACCTTTCGAACCACCATTCCCGCGGCCTGGGCATTGAGGACATCAACACAGCCGATTTCATTTTCGGCATGAGCCCCTCGCACGTGGAAACCGTGCTGGCCATCGCGCCGGACGCCGCCGCCAAGACGCAGCCCCTTGACCCTGAGGGCGAAATTGCCGACCCTATCGGCGGTCCGATGGGGGCGTATGAAGACGTGGCCGCTCAAATCACCCGGGCGCTGCAGCGCCGCATCAACGAGGTGACCGCATGAAGATCGCATTGGGCGCGGATCACCGCGGATTTAACGCCAAGAATGGCATCCTCACATTCCTGAAAGATCAGGGACACGAGGTGGTCGACTTCGGCACCGATTCCTCCAAGTCGAGCGACTATCCCGACGCGGCCCTGCCGGCCTCGACGGCGGTGCGCGACGGCAAGTGTGAACTGGGCATCCTGTTCTGCGGCTCAGGCATCGGCATGAGCATCGCTGCCAACAAGGTCCATGGCATTCGCGCGGCCCTGTGCCACGACGAGCTGACCACCGAAATGGCCCGGCGGCATAACAACGCCAACGTCCTTTGCCTTCCGGCGGACCTGGCCGGTGAGGCCCTGATCCGCCGTATTGTCGATGTCTGGCTGAAAACGCCATATGAGGGCGGACGGCACGATCGGCGCATTGAGAAAATCGCCGAGATCGAAAACAAGCAGTGCGGGCGGTGAGCCATTTCAGAACCCACCACGCAAGTGGTGGGAAGGGCGACGTGCACGCGTAAGTTGCAGGAAAGGATTCCTGCCCGAGTGGGTGCGAGATAAGAATGTTGCACCCGTGGCAGGCATGACGTCATGAATTGTCCGCGCTGCCAATCCCCCCTTGAATCCGACAGCCGATTTTGCAATCGATGCGGCGCGACCGTGCAGCCGTATTCGCGGCGCATTGCCGTGCAAACGCTGCCCGCAGGCGCATCGGCCCCAGCGGTCGCGGCAGTTGCAGCTCCTGCACCGCCCGTTGCCGCGCCCCCTGCGCCTGCTTCTCACGTCGACGATCCTTCGTCTGAGCAACTGCTGTGGCAAGGCCGTCCGGCCTGGCGGGCGTTTCATGCCGAGTGGGTTGCATGGCTTGTCGGCGGCGCTGCGTCGGCCTACTACGTCTTCTCGCGCACGCAATCGGGCGATTTCGTGCGCGGCATATGGTGGCTTGCGATGGCGGCTGTCGCGGTCGCCCTGCTGACGCGGCAACTGCTCATTATCTTCGGCGTGCGCTATCGCCTCACCAGTCAGCGCATCTTCATCGATCGCGGCATCCTCTCGCTGGTAACCGATCAGACCGAATTGATTCACGTCGATGACGTGCGCATCCGCCGCAGCCTGATTCAGCGGCTCTGCCGCGTGGGCACGATCGAAGTTGCGTCGAACGAGAGCGAGGATGACAGCGTCACGCTTGAATCAATCGAAACGCCTGATGAAGTCAGCGAGGCCCTTCGCCGAAGTGTGCAGTCCATTCGCATGCGCAAGACCCTGTTCGTCGAATCGGTGTGACCTTCGTTTCATGTGGCCGCGGGATCATGCACGATGAGTCACGAAACCGCTTCCCCCCCCGCGCGGCAGATCGAAACAGCGAGTCGCCAATCCTGGTGGCTTGGGCTGTGCGCGCTAGTGGCACTGAGCGCCGTTGCACTTGAATATCCCAGGATCGCCCCGCTACTGAAGGACGGGCGCGTCTATTTCGACGATCCCGATGATTACATGCGGCTGGTCCGGGCCCGCGAGATTCTCGAACAGGGTCCGCATGTCATTCGCGTGATGCCCGACCTGAATCCTCCGGCTGGCGTGAACATGCACTGGACAGCACCCGTCGATTACGTGATGGCATTCGGCGGCCTGCTTGCCAAACCGTTCGCGGGCCAGGGCGACGCGCTGATCATCGGCGCGGCCTGGGTTCCACCGATCCTTGGTTTTGTCTATATCTGCATCATGATGGGCCTGCTGGCCCGCACCGCCGGCCGCCCCGCCGCGATCCTCGGCGGCCTGCTCGTCGCGCTGACGCCTGCGTGGCATCGCGCATTCGCATTCGGACGCCCGGATCATCATTGCCTGCTGGAACTGCTCTTTCTCACGTCGCTTGCAGGACTCGCGCCGGGTCCACGCCGATCGTACCCTTCGCAATGGGCCATCGTTCTCAGCGGAGCCGCGATCGGTCTGGCCATCTGGGTCTCGGTTCAGGCCATGCTGATGTGGTTGGCGCTGCTCTGCGGCCTGCTCGCGGCATCGTGGATCGGCCCAGCTGAATCCACCGCAACATGGTCGCGCATTCGCCGCACCTGGTCGGTGGCTGCGGCCGGCGTGATCGCACTCGGTCACATCGTTGAGAACATGCCCCATTTCAATGCAGCGCATCTCGACAAGATCAGCTTATCGCATGTCATGTTCGCCACGCTTGCAGCGATCATCCCGGTGTCACTGATTCGATCCAATTCGCCGAAACAAAGCGCGGCACTGCCGGCATCCACTCTGCGGTCCTTCGCGTTCTTCGCCATTGCCTGCGTGGCGTGCGCCGCATGGCTCTTCGCCGTACGAACCGAATTGTTGCAGCACATGGCCGACCCCCGCACCTATCAATGGCACATGCTGCTGGCCGAATTTCAGCCGCTCTATATACACGCGGGCGGCGACTGGTCGCTCGGAAAGCTGCACGCCTCGCTCGGCTACTTGCCCTACGTGCTGCCGCTGCTGCTCGTACCCTTTACCCGCGATGTCTCGCTGCCGCGACCATTTCGCGTCACCTGCGGGCTGTTCGCCCCGGTCATCACCGTGCTGGCCATCGTCCAACTTCGCTGGCTCGACCATTTCAATCTCTTCGTCGCGCCGGTCGTCGCCATCGGCCTTAATCGGATCGGTCAGACCTCGATCCATCCGCCCCGACGCGGGCTTATGGCGGCCTGCATCGCCTTGGTGGCGCTGACCCTACCCGCGATCAAGACAATCGTATCCCGGACGCCCAGCGGCATGCAGGCCTCACGGCAGTTGCTGGAGCGCACGGCTCACGTCGCGCGGGTCATTCACACGTGCGACAGCCACACGCCGCCCCCGGGCCCCGGCGCAATCATGACCGACGAGGCCGACGGCCCGCCACTGCTCTATGAGACGCGCAGGCCGATCATTGCCGCGCCGTATCATCGCGACATGCCCGGCATTCTCGAAGCGGCCGCGTTCTTCAGCGAGCGCGACCCAATCGAGGCCCGCCGCCGGCTCGATCGACTCGGCGTGCGGTACATCGTGGTGCCCTATCGCGTGCATGAACTGCTTTATTACTTTGAGACGCTCGTCTTCGGCAATCCGCCCTCGTTCGATCCGCCCACCGAATCGATCGAAGACGGCCATCTCAAACGCACGCCGCACTATCGCCCCGGATTCGAACAGACCATGGCGTACCGCCTGGTGATGTTGCAGGGCGAGTCGATCCCAGGGGTGAAAGTCCTCGCCCGCGCATTCGAGCCCGGCGCCCCCACGCCCGATCACATGCTGGGCCTGGTGTACGTCGTCGAGCCGTAGTAGTGCATTGGGGGCACAGGCCAATGGCCTGTGGGAGCCCATGTGGCACGGGCCAATGGCCCGTGCGAACCGGCCATTGGCCGGCTCCACAAATGCAATGCAAAGTCAATAAAATGCACAAATGGCCAATCTGCAAAAGGAAATCGAAATCCTCCGCGGCGATATCCGCCGTCACGACCATCTCTATTACGTCGAAGGTCGCACGGAAATCAGCGATTCCGAATACGACAAGCTATTCGCCCGGCTCAAGGCCCTTGAAGCCGCGCATCCCGATCTGATCTCGCCGGACTCGCCGACCCAGCGCGTGGCCGGCGCGCCCATCGACGGATTCGAACACGTCACCCACGCCGTGCCGATGATGTCGATCGACAACACCTACAGCGAGGCCGACCTGCGCGAATTCGACGCACGTGTCGCCAAGGGGCTTGATGGCCAAAAATATACGTATCTCGTCGATCCCAAAGTTGATGGCGTTTCCGCCAGTCTTCGCTATGAGAGCGGCCGACTCGTCCTCGGCGCCACGCGCGGCGACGGCCGTACCGGCGACGACATCACCGTCAACATTCGCACCATTCGCAGCGTGCCGTTGATGCTCCACGGCAAGGGATGGCCCGACGTGCTGGAAGTGCGTGGCGAAGTCTACTGGCCGCGCAAGAAGTTCGACGCCTTCAATGCCGCTCGCGAGAAGGCCGGCGAGGAACCCTTCGCCAATCCGCGCAATGCCACCACCGGCGCCCTTAAGAGCCTCGATTCCGCCGCCATCGCCAATCGCGGCCTCGCCTTCCTCGCCCATGGACAGGGTGAGATCATCGGCGCGACCTTCAAGGCCGCGCACGAATTCTTCAAGCGCCTCGCCGACTGGGGCGTGCCGGTCAGTCCGCACCTCAAGCTGTGTAAATCGGTCGATGAGGTCGCCGAGTTCGTCGCCGATTGGGAGTCGCGCCGGCACAGGCTCGATTACGAAACCGATGGACTGGTCATCAAGGTCAACGAACTGAATCTGCGCGACATCCTGGGCGTCACCAGCCGCTATCCCCGCTGGTGCATCGCTTACAAATACGCCGCTGAACAGGGCGAGACCGAGCTGCTCAACATCGACCTGCAGGTCGGCAAGCTCGGCACGATCACGCCGCGCGCGGTGATGAAGCCGGTGCAGCTCTCGGGCACGACCGTGAAACACGCGAGCCTGCACAATTTCGACCAGGTGGCCCGGCTAGACGTGCGCATCGGTGACATCGTCGTGGTGGAGAAGGCCGGCGAGATCATTCCGCAGGTGATCCGCGTGGCCAAGCCGAAGTCGCCGCGCGGCCCGGAGTTCAAGCCGCCCAAGAAGTGTCCGGTCTGCAAGGGCGAAGTCGTGCAGGACGAAGGCGGCGTGTACATCCGGTGCATCAATCCGTCATGCGACGCGCAGATCAAAGAGCGGCTGGTCTATTTCTGCGGACGGGATCAGATGGACATCGCCAGCCTGGGCGAAGCAGTTATCGAGAAGCTCGTCGATGCCGGATGGGTGCATGCATATGCTGATCTATATGCGTTGGACAGGCGGCGCGACGAATTGGCGGCACTGACCTTCGATCAGGAGCGCAAAACCGACGAGGGCGTGAAATCGCAGACCGTTCGACTGGGTGAGAAGCGCGCCGATTCGATCCTCGCGGGACTTGAAGCGAGCAAGAAGCAGCCGCTGGCCCGCGTGCTGGCGGCGATGAACATCCGACACATCGGTTCGAGCACGGCGGAAGTGCTTGCGGAGCATTTCGGCAGCATGGAAGCCCTCGCCGAAGCAGCGTGCAGTTCTCCCTCTCCCTCAGAGGGAGGGGGCCGGGGTGAGGGTGAAGAAGGCGAGAATGCGTCTGACGCTGGGAAGAAGTCGAAGCGTAAAAAGAAGTCCTCCGAGGCTACGCTTGGCCTTTTTGCTGCCGAAGACGACCCGCTGCAGGCCGTCGAAGGAATCGGCCCCGAGGTCTCCCGCAGTTTGCGCCAGTTCTTCACCTCGGACGCAGGGCACAAGACCTGGAAGGCCCTGGCCAGCGCTGGCGTGAATATGACCCAGCCCCGCCGCGCCCGCTCAGCGCATCAGCCGCTCGCGGGAAAGACCGTCGTCGTTACCGGCACTTTGGAAAAATACGGACGCACTGAAATCGAACGGCTCATCAAGGATTTGGGCGGCAAGAGCTCGGGAAGCGTCAGCAAGAAGACCGATTTCCTTGTCGCCGGCGACAGCGCCGGCAGCAAGCTCGACAAGGCCAGGGAACTCGGCGTGAAGATCCTCGATGAAGCGGATTTCGAGAAGTTGATTAAGGCGAAATAGCAATCTTATCTAAATCAAGATCCGGCCGGGCTGAAGCCCGGGGCTCCTTTTTGTTTCGCTATTTGCTATTTGCTATTCGTTATGCGCCCTTCACGGCTCAATGCCCCGCCGGCATTGTTGCCGCGTGCACCCCATCCGACGGCAGATTGAAGAACACGACCGCGACAATGAGATACAAGCCCAGCAGCAGGGCGCCTTCGAACCAGTTCGTCTCGCCGTTGATCCCCAGCACCGCCACGATGGCGACGCACAAAACCACGGATGCAACCTCCAACGGTGTGAACACCAGGTTGAGCATGCCGGCCTCATGGGGGCTCCAGCCCATCCAATGCATGCCGGCCGAGATGAACACCAGTGCCGGCACGGCAAACAGGGCGATCTGCAGACTGCTTTGATAGACAATCGTCATCGCTGTGTCCATGTCGTTGCGCACGGCCATGACGATGGCGGTCGAGTGCTCCGCGGCATTGCCGATGATGGCCAGCAGGATGACGCCGACGAAGATGTGGTTCCATCCCATGGTCGCAGCGGCCAATTCCGCCGACTTGACGAGCAGTTCCGCCACGATGCCGACACCGACAGCGGCGACCAGAAGCATGGTGATACTCTTCTTAACGCCCCAGGCCGCGTGCCCTTCGTCGGGGCGTACGCCGACCGATGGATCTTCCACCGGCTCGCTCGAAAAAACGTGCTTGTGGGTGCGAAGCGTGAAGAGCAGCCCCAGGGCATAAATCGCGATGAGAATGACGCTCGTGCCGATCGACACGCTGTGATCGTGCGCCACGA
>CAYXEY010000061.1:8944-14868 GCA_964464105.1 uncultured Planctomycetaceae bacterium | reverse complement strand
CTGTCCGCGAATGACCCGGGCCATGGTCAGCCAGCTCACGCCGCCGATGGCCGCGAGCAGGATGATGATGTTCGCCGATTGGGCCGAGAGGCCGATGCGGTCGTGCAACAAGCCGTCGAGTCCCACCTTGAGCAGTATGACCAGCAGGATGTAGGGCAGGCCGAAGAGAATATCGACCATGCGCATCATGAGCGCGTCGATGCGCCCACCGGACATGGCCGCGGTGGTGCCCCAGGCCACGCCGAGCGCCATGGCGATGGCTGCCGCGGAAAAGCCGACAGTCAGACTGATCACGCCGCCCAGCATGCAGCGCACCGCGACCGAGCGGCCGAGCACGTCGGTGCCGAAGACGGCATTGCGATCGGGCGGACGACGGCCGCTCAGCAGGTCAGTCGAGGCGTAGCGTGACCGGGTCATGGGAATCGTGGCGAAGCAGGCGGCGATCAGGGCTCCGATGATCCACAACCCCGCGACGGCGCCTTTGTTCTTTCGAAAGCGACGCCACTGGCGCTGGCGCGGCGTGATCGGCGGCGGCAGCTCGTCAGCGACGATGGAGACGGGTGTCGCGTTCATGCGGCCTCCGCCATGCGCGGGTCGAGGAGGCGGTAGGCGATGTCGACCAGCAGATTCATCGCCACGATCAACGATGAGTACACCAGCACCGTCGCGAGGATGAGCATCTGATCGCGATTCAGCACGCTGTTGACGAAATGCACGCCGAGGCCGGGCACATTAAACACCCGCTCGACGACAAATGAGCCGGTCATGGCGGCGGCTGTCGCGGGACCCAGGTAGCTGAGCACGGGTAGAAACGTGTTCGGCAAGGCGTGTCGAAAGATGACTCGCGAGGGCGACAGGCCCTTGGCTCGCGCGGTGCGGATGTAATCGCTCGACAGGACTTCGATCATGCCCAGTCGTGTGAGACGGGTGATGTAAGCCATGGGAACGAGTGAAAGCGCAAGCGCCGGGCGGAGCAGGTCGATCGGCCGCTCCCACGTGCCCACCGGCAGCAACTGCCATGTCACTGAGAATAGAACCAGCAGAATGGCCCCGATGACGAAGGTCGGCACGCTGATGCCGATGACGGCGATGGCCAGCGAGACATAATCAACAATCGTATGCCGATAGATCGCCCCGGCCGTCCCCAGCAGCAGCCCTCCGGCCAGTGCGATCAGAATCGCGGCCCCGCCGACCGCCATCGACACCGGGAGGCTCGCCCCGATGATCTCGTTGCAGGTCCAGCTTTCGTATTGGATCGACTGTCCGAGATCGCCGCGCACGAAGCGCCCAATGTAGGAGGCGTAGAATCGCCAGTTGTCGTCCATGCCATAGCGTCGGCGAAGCGCGGCTTCGGTGGCCGGGTTGAGTTTGCGTCCGGCGGCCTGGAATGGGTTGCCGGGCACGGCGATGACCATGATAAAGGTAATTGTATAAATTGCCCAGAGAATGAGCGGGAATTGCAGCATGCGGCGGAGAATGAGTCGGGTCATCGCCGCACCTCTAGATCGCGGTAGTGAATCAGCAGGCGCGGGTTCAGCACGATGCCGCGGACGCGATCAGGGCGAAAGGCATACACGTTGACATCGTGGTAGAGCGGCAGCAGCGGCAGCGTCTCCTCTACAAGTCGCTTTTCAGCTTTGGACAGGAGACGCAACCGGCTGGCGGGTGAGTCGGCCTTTTCCGCCATCTCCAACAGCCCGTCGTAGTTTGGGTCGCGATAATCTGAATCGTTGTTGCCGTTGCCGGTGGTGAACACATCGAGGAACGTGGTGGGGTCGCCATAATCCCCGTACCAGCTTGCCCGGGCGATCTGAAAATCCTGATCCTGTTTGGCGGCGCTGAAGGTCTGCGACTCCTTGCCCTCGGTTCGAACGCGAATGCCGAGGTTTTTCCTCAGCATGGATTCAACGGTCTGGGCGATGATGCCGTGGTTGGCCTCGTGGTTGTAGCTGATCACGAGTTCGGGCACATCGGCGGCTGCGGGGTAACCGGCCGCGGCGAGTTGGGCCTTTGCCCGGGCGGGATCGAATGGCAGACCGCGAAGGAGAGGATAGCCATCAATCGTGCCGGGCGGAATCAAGGTCTCGGCGGGAACCTCGTTCTGCCGCAGCACGCCTCGGCACAGCGCATTGCAGTCCACGGCCATGGCGATCGCCCTTCGCAGGGCCGGATGGGCCAGCGGATTGGGCTTGCCGTTTCGCAGGCGCGGTTGGCAATTCAGGTTGTAGAAATAGGTGCCGAATGCGCCGATGGCGTGAATGTCGTCGCGTCCGCCGAGGTTGTGATTGAGGGCCTTGGGATAGGGCGAGTTGGAGCGTTCCACCAGCTCCGGCGTATAGACGGCCTTGACCGAGGGCAGCAGATCGACCCGTCCATCGGCGTACATCAGCCACGCCGTGTTGGCATCCGTCACGTCCAGTATCTCCACGCTTCGCACACGAACCGCGGCCTGATCCGGATGCATGGGATTGGCCCGCAAAGTGAGGCTGCGCTTGAATCGCCAGTCTGAGAGCACATAGGGTCCGTTGAAGATGGTCACCCCGGGCCGCAGCCAACGGGGGTCGTAGAAGATGTGCCCCGCGTCATCGAGCACGCGAAACGTCCGCACGCTCGCCGCGTGCAGCGGCATGAAGACCGGCGTCGATAGCAAGTCGAGCCAATAGGCCACTGGCCGCGTCAGCCGTACGCGCAAGGTGTGCGGGCCATCGGCGGACATGGCGACGGTCTCGGCGAATCGGCGATCGCTCTCGGTGAGATGGGCGTCGCGGGCCGCGGTTCGCGCGTCGGGCGGAAGCGCCGCAATGCGGGCAATCTCCAATTGTCGCCAATGCACATATTCCTTCACGCCGGCGATCAGCTCGAAGAAGAACGCGTAGTCCTTCGCAGTGCCGGGCTCCAGCGCGCGGCGCCACGCGAAGAGAAAGTCACCGGCGGTCACCGGGTCGCCATTGCTCCAGCGGGCGTCGGGGCGCAGGTGAAATTCCCAGTTTGTCTTGGATTCGTCGATCGTCCAGTCCGACGCGCAGCCCGGGCGGGGCGTCGCGCCCTCGGGGTTGAACGAGGTCAGCCCCTCGAAGATCTGAATGGCGACGCGGATGTCCTGAAGCTGGCTGATCGCCGCGGGGTCCAGCGTGCCGATGGACACGTTTTCGATGAGTCGCAGATCGGCGCGTTCGGCTTTGGGCGACGCGCTGCCAATCAGCCACAGTAGCGCTGCGAGGAGCACGCCGGTGAGCAGCAGGCCCACGGCCGTGCTCAGGCTCGCACGCCGTATCTGCCTGGGCGCAGCGGTGCTGGTTGTCGCGAGGTAATGATCCAGAGTCATCGGCACATCCGTGGCCGGCGAACGATCCGTCGTCCGCATCAACGTTGAATTGTGGGGAGAAGTTGGGCCGACGGGTAGGGGAAAAATGGCAAGTTTAGGGCGAGTCGAACCAAAATCAGAGACCGTTGACGGCGGCCTGCCATTTGTCGAATGCCTCACGCACCGCCTTGGCGTTGGGATTTGCACCTGACAGCAGCGCCGACACGCGATCGGTCGGAGGTGTGCCGTTCGCGGCCTTGATCAGCGCCTCGATGATGTCCTCTTGCTTGCGTACAAGCTGTTCGAGCATCTTGCGCTGTGTGGCATTGGTCTGCGAATCGAGATGGCGCTCAATGGCGAGGGTCATCAGGCTGATGATTGCGGACCCCAGCTGCTTTCGATTCGTCGTGCTGGCTTCGCCGGCCACGGACAATGCTGCGTTCAGGCCGGCGAGGTCGATTGCTTCGTCCCGCGCGCCCTCACCGAGCCGGGTGGCACGGCCGGCGAAGGTCTTGGCCAGGGCGCCGGCCATGAGGTTGCCTTCCTTGAAATTCGGCGCCCCTGTCTTGAAGTCCATCGCAAGATACAGCTCCCGAAGGACGTAATGGGCGCTTTCGGTCGCGGCCGCCTCGCCCAGTGCAGCGAACACGGCGTCGAGGTCTCGTTGGTTGGTGAGCTTCGGGTGAAGCACCTGAATGGCCTTGGCTGCAACGTAGCGCACACAGGCATGCGGCGAGCGCAGGGCTTCGGCCAGACCCCTGGCGGTTCCGGGATGATCGAGGCGATGCAAAATGCGAACTGCGCCCAAGGCTCGGAGCTGATCCATTGGATCGGTGGATTGACCGGTCACGGGGCCGAGGTTCTCGCCGCATTTAACCGCGAACACGATGGCGAAGGCGGTTGACGGCTTGGTCTTGGTGACCACGTCGATGATGGCGTCTTCGACCTTCTTGATGTCCTTCTCGCTGTTGGCCTTGCTGAGTTGCTGGGCCCGCTTGTTAACCCAGACTTCAACGTCGGCGGTCTGCTCGTCGGTCAGGCTCTTCTGAGTAACCAGCGGGTCGATGTTCTGAGCGCGGAGTTCGCCGGCGGCCCAAGTGGCCAGGAGCAGGGCGATCAGTAATTTGCACGGCATCGTGTTTCGCATTTCCAATACCGACCCCCCGGCCGATGTCGGTCGCACGCTCGGGGCGTCAGCGCCAGTACGATTATTGCCGGACGGACGCGCGCCGCGACCGCTCGGCAGCCCCACAACCCTAGTCGAGACGCCGCCAAACTGTCAAGCCAAGTGCTCAAAAGATGGGGCAAAATCGGGAGTTATGACACACCTGTGGCATGGCCGGGCTTGAGGGAGAAAAAGCACAAAGATAGGATGGACACTTCGTTACGAATGGGCCCTGTGAAATGCGGACCTTCGGGCTCGGCGCCGACCGCGGTCATGCTCAAAGGACCGGTATGAAGTCAACCAACATCCCGGGGCCTGCGGTCAGGCGGCTCAGTCTTTACCTCCGGCAACTTGAGAATGTGTGGCGGGCCGATCAGCCCAAGATTTCCTCGCGACAGTTGGGCAGCGCGCTCAAGCTGACCGACGCGCAGGTACGCAAGGATCTTGCCTATTTCGGGCAGTTCGGTCGCGCGGGCATCGGGTATGACGTCGAGGCCTTAATCAAGAAAATCCGCAACATCCTCGGCACCGACCGGCTCTGGAATGTCGTGTTGGTGGGGGCGGGAAACCTCGGCATGGCCCTTTCGGCGCACCGGGGATTCGGAAAGAAGGGCTTTCGCATCGTCGGCGTGTTTGATACCGACGAACGGAAGATCGGACAGGCGGTGCATTCGCTGGAAGACGTCGTGATCGAGCCGATCGATCGCCTCGCGGCCGTCGTGCGCGAAAGAGACGCACGGCTGGCGATCGTGGCCGTGCCCGCTGAAGCGGCGCAAGACATCGCCGATCGCCTGACCGCGGCAGGAATCAAGGGAATGCTGAACTTCGCGCCGGTGAGTCTGGATGTGAAGTCGCGCGTTGCGGTGTCGAGCGTCGATCTTGCGGTCCAACTCGAGCAGCTTTCGTTTCAGGTGGGCACCGTGGCGCTTCCGGAGGAGGTTGCCGAGGGGAAGCGGGTGGGGCGCGGGCAGCGCGCGGGGAAGCGCCGCAGGCGAGGCGAATAGAGAGGTGAATCGCACGAGGAGGATCTGGCAAGTGCCAGGCAACTCTCGCCACCATTCACCCTGACCCCGGCCATCTCCCCCAAGGGAGAGAGAGTTGATCCGCGCAATGTCCGACGATTCCGGTTCTTGGCCTATGGCTTACGACTTATGGCTTTCCGCAGGAACTCGTCGAGGTGAGCTGCCTGTGTCTTGCGATCGAATTGCGACAGCTTGCCCGGCAGGGCGACGGGCGAACTCGGCTTCGCCAGATAGGTTCGCAGCGCTGCGAGTTGTTCCGCCAGCAACGCGGCGTCGCCGAGGCGGCCGATGAAGGCGCGTTCGGGGGCCAGGCTTTGAAGTAGACGGGCGTCGTTGCTGCCGGGCGATTCCTCCAGGCAGAGAATGGGCCGACCGGTCTGCAGGTATTCGAAGAGCTTGACGCTGTAGCCCCATTTGCCGACGTAATCGCCGC
>CAYXEY010000061.1:0-8934 GCA_964464105.1 uncultured Planctomycetaceae bacterium | reverse complement strand
CGCTGAGCAGCAGCAGGGCGTCGGCGTTGAACATTTCGGCGCGGGCTGCGTCGCGCGGGACGAGGCCCGTGGTCGTGACCCAGTCGTTGAGATGAACGTCCTTGAGGTACTCCGCCGACAGGTTGCCGACGAATCGAAAGCGAAATCCGTTGAAGGGATCCGGGTCGGACGGCGTGTCGGTCTCGCCCCAGTATTCGTTCATCATCTTGATCAGCGTCGAGAAAAACCGCTCGGGCCGATTGCGGGGGATGACCGTGCCGACGTGGGCGATGTTGCGACGAATGGTTGAATTGTCGTTTGATGTATTGACCGAAGGCGGGTTCGTTGCCTCGAAACCGTTGAGAATGACGGCGGTTCGATCGGCGGCCACGTTGAAGTCGTCGCGAAGATGCGCAATGAGTGCAACGGAAACGGCCGTGATGCCCGCTGCCTTCGACGTTGCCCGACGCTCCAGTTGAAGGTGCTTCTTGATCGTGGATTGCAACCGCGGTTCATATCCGCCCGGCCCCAGCCATTTGTCGCGATAGTCCAGCACGAGTCGCACGCCGGTCGCTTCGTGCAGTCGCAGGGCCAGCTCGATCGCGCTGGCGGGGGGAAACGAAGCCAGCATCACATCCGGCTTCCAGTCGCGCACCAGCGGCAATCCGCGATCAAAAGCAGCCCGTTGCCAGTGCCGGAATCGATCCGGGAAGACGAAGTCGCGCATGAGCCCGCGGAGACGCTGCGAGAACCCACCCGACTTGCACGGATCGTAATCGGCGATTGCGCCCTCTTTCCGCTGCCAGGGATCAACCACGGCCGTGACGTTTGCATCAGCGGTTGAGGCCTTTTCGTGTTGTGCGGTTAGCACACGCACGTCCCAGCCATGCGCGGGCAGATATCTGGCGAACGAGTGCATTCGCTCCGCCGCCGCGCCAACCGCAGGCGGATACCAGTAGGAGATGAGCAGCAGGCGCGGTCGCATATCGCGCGGGAAGTCGGGCGCGGAGGTTTGAACCGTGGGGTTCATGATGGCGATGTTAGCGGGGAGTGTGTACCGGTTGGAAACCGGTGGCCCAGGTCACCGGTCAGGAGACCGGTGCCGCACGCCTGCATCTCGATTCGCTATTCGCTATTCGCCATTCCCTTTGTATAGTCCCGCCCATGTCCAAAGCGGCGGGTGACACGCGGTTTCTCGGCTCGGCAAAGATCATCGCCGTTTGCACCCTGATTTCGCGCGTCTCGGGCCTGGCCCGCGATATTGTCATGAACCGCGCGTTCGGACAGGGCTGGGTGCAGGATGCCTTTGTCTTCGGCTTCACCATTCCCAACCTGTTTCGCAGACTTTTTGGAGAGGGCGCCCTGTCGGCGGTGTTCGTACCGGTCTTCACCGAGGTGCTCGACAAGAAGGGCCGTCCGGCAGCGTGGGTGCTGCTGGGCAGGGTGGCGGGGTTCCTGACGCTCGTCCTGTCGGCGATCGTCGTGTTGATCGAAGCAATTGTGCTCGTCCTCTGGCTGATGCTCCCGGAGGAGCCGATGCGGCTGCTTCAGATGGGCCTGACCGCCCTGATGATGCCATTCATGGTGAGCGTCTGTCTGCTGGCGCTTTTTTCAGCGATTCTGAACTGCCTTCATCATTTCACCGTGCCGGCGCTGCTTCCCATTGTTCTCAACATCATGCAGATTGTGGGTGTGGAGTGGATCGCGCCCTTGTTGGGCGGCCCCGATCAACTTGAGCGGCGTATTTTCGGCCCCGCCCTGACGGTCATTGCGACGGGAATCCTGCAGATTGCGATCATTCTGCCGGTCCTGCGCAAACAGGGTGTCTCCTTCCGCATGTCGCTCGACAAGTCCGACCCGGACCTGCGGAGGATCATGCGGACATTTGTCCCGATCATGCTGGGGCAGAGCATCCTGCTTTTCAATGTGTTTCTCGATGCGCAGATCTGCACGTACCTTACGCGCGGGCCGCAGGATCCGCCCACGAAGACGACGTTTGGCTATCAATGGGACTATCCCCTGGAGGCGGGGGCGTTGTCGGCGGTCAACAACGCCCAGCGTTTGTATCAGTTTCCGCTGGGCGTGCTGGCGATATCGCTGGCCACCGCGGCGTTTCCCATGTTCAGCTTGTATGCCAGTCGCGGACAGATGGATGGCCTGCGTGATGGTGTGGCCCGAAGCCTGCGCATCGCGGTGTACGAAGGCCTGCCCGCCGGGCTCATGCTCATCCTGCTGGCCGAGCCGATCATTGCGCTGCTCTTCGAGCGCGGGCAATTCGGGCCGGACGCGACCGAACGGGCGGCGCGGGTGCTGAAGTGGTACGGAATCGGCATTGCCGCGTTCTGCATGCAGCAGATCGTGCTGCGGGTGTTCTACAGCCTCAAAGACACCCTGACGCCGATGTGGATCGCCTGCGGACTGGCGGTGGTCAATGAAGCCATCAATTTGTCGCTTGTCTGGAACGACAATCTGCGCGAAGCGGTGTTTGGTTTGAGCACCTCGGTCACCGCGACAATCAACGTGGTCATCGCATTTTGGATTTTGCGAAAGCGCATGGGCGGACGCATGGGGGCGACGAAGATCCTGGGCGGATTCATGAAGACGGCGGTCTGTACGGCGGCGGCGGGCGTGGCAGCCTGGTTCACGTTGCGATTCGTGATGCCGGCGACTGCCGGCATGATGGATGCCTCGGGCTGGGTGCGGCTTGGCGCCAAGGGCATTCGCGTAGCGGGTCCATTGGCAGCGGCGATGGCGGTGTTTTTCGCGGTTTCGTGGGGGCTGCGAATGGACGAGTTACATTGGATATTCAGGAGTCGCGCCAAGACGTCCCAGCAGCCGTCGCCGTTATAATCCCGGCATGATCGCCTTCGACGATGTCACGCTCACTGCTGAATCGCTGCCCGAGGTCGTGGACTTCGCGGCAGTGTTTGGCAATGACAATCCCGTCGAACTGGAAATCGGATGCGGCAAGGGGGCGTTCCTGCTGCGCGAGGCCCAGGCCCATCCCGATCGGAACTACCTCGGCATCGAATGGGCCAACGAATTCTACAAGTTCACGGCCGATCGCATGGCGCGATGGGGCATGACCAATGTTCGAATCATGCGGACCGATGCACGGGAGTTTGTGATTTCGCGCCTCCCGCCGGACTGTCTCGATGCGCTGCATGTGTACCATCCCGACCCGTGGCCCAAGAAGCGGCATCACAAGCGTCGGCTTTTCAATGAGAAGTTTGTCGCCGCCGCGATCCGAACGCTCAAGCCGGGCGGCCGCTGGGCCATTCAAACCGACCACGCCGAATATTTTCAGAGCATGTGCGGATTGACGCGCGGTTGGCCGGAGCTGACGCCCATCGAATTCACCGAGAGCACGACGGTGGATGAATCGGAGGCGCTGGGCACGAATTTTGAGATGAAGTACCGCCGCGAGGGCCGGTCGATTTATCGACTGGCGTTTCGCAAGGCGCGGGCTGCGCGGGCAGATGGAATCGGATCAGGCTGTGTTGGTGTGACGCAGGAAGTCGGGGCATGAACCACGCAAGCGATGCCGGTGGCGGGTTTGCTGATGGTGTATGCGGAACACACCCTCGCTCCAGCGGTCTCCCACAGAGGGAGAGGGAGTCAGGTTTCGCGCTTGCAAAGAAAATCGCACTGCGTCCGCTTACATGGACGATTCTCGCGGCGATAGCGTTTTACCAGTTTGCGTTGCGGCCGCTGTTGCCTTCAAGTTGCATTTACACGCCGGGATGCAGTGCGTATTTCATGGAAGCGGTCAGGCGGCATGGTCCGATTCTGGGCAGCGCGCTGGGCGTCAGGCGATTGTGCCGGTGCCACCCGTGGGGCCGCGGCGGAATCGATCCCGTGCCGTAACGTTAGACTACAGTCGCTAATTGTGTGCCAAAGCGGGTGGCATGGCTGGAGCCTCTGGCAGCCATGCAGCAGGCGAGTTGGTGTACTGAGGGAACATAGTCGCCCAAGGCCGCGACCATGCCACCTAAGATTTGGAGTCATTTATGTTTTTCAGGATGATCGCTTCCGCCATCGTGCTCATCGCGACGCCGGTCTATCTTGTGGCTGCGGATTCCCTGCCGCCCAAGCCCGACTTTGAAAAACGAATCGATTACGTAGGTTGGATGGAGGACAACGCCGCCAAGCCCTCGCCCAATGCCTATTCCGCCTATGCGAAGATCATGCCGGGCCTGCAGTTCAGCAAGCTGAAGGACGGCGACTGGCCAAAGTTTGAGGGCATGATCACCGCCTCCGGCGCCGAGCCGACCATCGGGCCGTGGGATCCGGCCGAGCATGCCGACTGGGAGGCGTCTTATCAGCGAACGAAAGAGACGCTCGCCAAATTCAAGGAGGCCGCGAAGATTGCCGGGTTTGCCGCGCCCATCGGACTGTCGCGCGGTCGCGACGATTTCGGCAACCTGCTGATACACGTGAAGGTGCCGTATTTGCAGATGATGCGCGATGGCGCCATGGGTACGCTTGAGGCCGCGTGGCGTCGCGACAAGGGCGGCGTTTCGGCCGCGGCCATTCAGGATTCCATCGAGACGGCCCTGAGCGTTGCCAAGCAGTTGGAGCAGGGTCGCCTCGTGATCGAATTCCTGACGGCAGCGGCGATTCGCGCGGCGGCTTACAAGCAGGTGCAATGGGGCTTCGCCCACAAGGTGTTTACCGAGAAGGAAGCCCGCGGCCTGCAAACGATGCTCCGCAAAGTGGACGGCGCCGCGCCGTCGTATCGCCGCGCGATTCTGGGCGACGCTGCCGCGGAGTTTGAAAAGCTCCAGTATGTATTCGGACCCATCGGCGGTGGGGGTTCGGCGCACGTCGATCCCAAGCGCCACCAGCAGGTGACCGGCATTAGCCTCGGTTTCAACAAGATGGCCTTCGGCTCACGGATCGAGGCGGATGCCAGCGGCTGCGCGACGGCCCTGTCCGGCATCTTCACGACCGCGCATTCGCAGCTGGGTCGGGCGCTATCACCCAGCGGCATGGCCCCCTTGCACGAAGCCACCGAGCGGGCTTCGGCGTTGAACCAGCTCATGCGCTCGCTGAGTCTGCCCGATCTTTCCAGTTTCTACTCAAATTGTTTGAAGACCGAGACGCTTCGCCGCGGCACGCAGACAATGGTCGAAATATTTGCCTACAAGGGCAAGAAGGGCAAGTTCCCACCGAAAATCACCAATCTCAACAAGCAGTTGATGACCGCCATCGGCAACGATCCCATGTCGGGCAAGCCGTTTGGGTATGAGATCAACGGCGATGGCTTCCTGCTTTACAGCATTTCGTTCGATGAGGCCGACAACGGCGGCGAGCATCGCGAGGATTGGGGCTACGAGGCCGATTACACCTTCTGGCCGCTGCCCGACAGTTCTAAGACAGTTGTCGCGGCGAAGATCAAGGGATCGGCGCCGGAGGCATACACGCCGCTGGCCAAGGTGACCGCCGAGATGGTGGGCAAGGAAATTACGGTGGTCGGCAAGGTGACCAAGGTCGAAGGGAAGAACAGCCGGCAATTCCGACGCATCTATCTGGTCACCCTGGACGACGACGGCACGAGGCTGCCGCTGGTCTATTACGCTGATGCCGCGGATGCGCTGAGTGCGAAGCAGGAGATCAAAGCGGGTCTCAAGGTTCGGGTCATTGTCAAGGTCGACAAGGACGAGAAGGGGGCCCTGCGGCTGATGCTGAAAGATGCTGACAGTCTGGTGGTGGAGCAATCGGAGGAAAAGCCGTAGTTGCCAACCTGGCAATACTGGCATTCAAGTTTTTTCGCCTTCTGTTCCGATATCGATACACAATGGACGCTTCGCCGGTTCGACGTCATCAATTGGACGCCTTGGCCGATCCCACGCGCCGGGCGATTCTGGAATTGCTGCGAGAGCGGCCTCTCACCGCGGGCGAGATTGCCGCGCGGTTCTCGCAGCAGCGGCCCGCCATTTCCAAGCATTTGACGCTCCTGCGGACCACCGGCTGGCTGGCCGAGTCGCGCGACCGGCAGCGGCGGATTTATTCGCTGCGCAATGATGCGGTGGTAGTGGTGGCGGATTGGGCGAGGCGATTGGGGGAGGCGGGCCAGGGGGCCGATTCCCGGGGGGCAAGCGCACCGGTTTATCAAGAGCCGGCTCGAGACGCCGGCATGGTCGAGGGTGTGATGAAATCTGAGATCTCAGATTTGAAATCTCATATCAACGAGGCTGAAGTTTCTCGCGGTCGTGACCACGAATCAGATTCATCCAGACGGTCGGGGCGGTCTTCCTTTGAGCTGATTTTTGATTAGGTCACGGGGACGTTAACAACTCCCGCTTGATGAACACTTTTCCCTCGCTTACGGTCGGGGCTCTGATAGGATTCTCACTCGACAAGGAGGTCGAAACATGTCGAATTGCAATAAGACGCTCGCCATCATGACTCTGCTGGCCATTCCGGCCGTGGGTTGCGCCAAGAAGGAAATCAACCCGGTACCGGTTGCGGACATCAAGAAGGACTACGACCGCGAGTTGCCGCCGGGGCAGTGGGGTCTGCGCAAGATCGATCCGTCGGAGTATCCCGCGTTCGGGGATGCCTATTACAGCGCGAAGGGGCCGGCGCTTCGACTTGCTGTCGAGCGCAGTCTCAACTACATGCGCAAGCCGTCGAGCCGCAAGTACTATCCGTCCGGTCCGCTGACGCATGAACAGGTGGCCGCTGGATTGACCCAATTCCTCGGAGCCATCGATTCATCGCGCTCACCACAGGAGCTCGATGCCGCCATCCGCCGCGACTTTGACGTGTACACGTCGATTGGCTGCGACGATGCCGGCACCTTGCTTTTCACGGGCTATTACTCGCCGATCTTCAATGGCAGCCTGACCCGCACCGATCAATACAAACACCCAATTTACAAACTGCCGCCCGATCTCCAGAAGGACGCCGAGGGCAATCCGGTCGGCGGCAAGTGGCGGACGCGCCGCGACATCGAAAGCGGCGGGGCGCTGGCCGGAAACGAACTGGCTTATGTGTCCGACCCGTTCGAGGCGTACGTGATGACCGTGCAGGGCTCGGGCTTCATCCGGCTGCCCGACAGCCAGATGTATGAGGTCGGCTATGCGGGCCACAACGGCTACGACTATACCTCGGTCGGCAAGATGCTCGTGGCTGATGGCAGGATCGAACGCAGCCAATTGTCGCTCGACGGGATGATCCGGCATTTCAAGGCGCATCCCGAAGACCTGGATCGTTACGTGAACAAGAACGATCGCTATGTCTTCTTCCAGGAGACCAACGGCGGACCGTACGGATGCCTGGCTGAGGTCGTGACGCCGCAGGTCTCGATTGCCACGGACAAGGACATCTTCCCGCGGGCCTGCTTGACATTTGTCGATACGAAGATTCCGCGCGGACCGGGCGGCGGCAAACGTCCGTTCAAGAGCTTCGCTGTCGATCAGGATCGCGGCGCGGCCATTCGCGCGCCGGGTCGATGTGACATCTTCATGGGCGTTGGCGACACAGCCGGTCAGATCGCCGGCGGCACGTACAACGAAGGCCGCCTGTATTACCTGGTGTCCAAGAATGGTGGCGGCAGTGTGCCGATGAACGGCGGTGATCCCGATGACATGGTGCATCACGCGCCGATGACGCCAAGCGCGCAGCCCACGCCGGCTGGTGCCGTGACTCCTTCAGCACCAGTTGCGACCATCAACGATGACGCGGTGGATGGTGAATTGACCCGGATTGACTGATTCAGCGCGTTACGGGCCCCACGTAAATCTCACAACGAATCCAGTTGGATCATCAAGCCGGGGTAGCCTCGAAAGAGAACTAATACGCCCGCAATTGTCGCTTCGGTATAATCGAGCGCTTCCAGGAGCAATCACTCGGAGTTGCCGCCCCGGAGGCTCACATGAACCCCGACTTGTCGATCAAGTTCTGCGGCGTCAATGCGCCCAACCCATTCTGGCTGGCCAGCGCCCCGCCGACCAACAGCGCTTATCAGATTCGCCGCGCGTTCGAAGCCGGATGGGGCGGTGCGGTGTGGAAGACGCTCAACCATGAGCCGATCGTCAACGTGTCGTCGCGCTACGGCGCGGTCGACTACGACGGTCGAAAAGTCATGGGCCTCAACAACATCGAGCTGATCACCGATCGCACGCTCGATGTGAATCTCGCGGAAATACGACAGATCAAACGCGAATTTCCGAATCATGCCGTGTTCGTCAGCCTCATGGTCGAATCCAAACGCGAGACCTGGCACGACATCGTCAAGCAGACCCAGGACACCGGTTGCGACGGGGTCGAACTGAACTTCGGCTGTCCGCACGGCATGAGCGAGCGGGGCATGGGCGCGGCGGTGGGGCAGGTGCCCGAGTACACCGAGATGATCACGACGTGGGTGAAGGAGGCGGCGAATATCCCCGTGATCGTGAAGCTCACGCCCAATGTTGGAGACGTGCGGCTTATTGCCCGGGCGGCGAAAAACGGCGGGGCCGATGCGGTCAGCCTGATCAACACCATCAACAGCATCATGGGCATCGATCTCAACACCTTCGCGCCCAAGCCGGCCGTCGCGGGCAAGGGCAGCCACGGCGGTTACTGCGGCCCGGCGGTCAAGCCGATTGCGCTCAACATGGTCAGCAGCATCGCGACTGATCCGAAGTGCGGCGGCATTCCCATCAGCGGCATTGGCGGCATTCAGGCCTGGCAGGACGCGGTCGAGTTCATGCTGGTCGGCGCGGGCAGCGTGCAGGTCTGTACCGCAGTGATGCACTACGGCTTCCGCATCGTCGAGCAGCTCGCCAGTGGCATGAAGAACTGGATGCGCGAGAAGGGCTTCGCGCGGATCAGCGATTTCCAGGGCAAGGCGGCGCCCAACATTGTCGATTGGGGCGACTTGGATCTTTCACACAAGGTGGTCGCCGAAATCGACCAGTCGAAGTGCATCCACTGCGGGCTGTGCTACATCGCGTGTGAAGATGG
>CAYXEY010000060.1:0-14886 GCA_964464105.1 uncultured Planctomycetaceae bacterium | reverse complement strand
AATGTCGCGTTTGCGGCGGGATTCTCCGGGCATGGATTCAAGTTCGCGCCGGTGGTGGGTGAGATCATGGCCGATTTGACCTTGAATGGCGGCACGAGGCTGCCCGCGGGTTTTCTCCGGCTCGATCGTCCCGCATTGAATGGAGCGAATGGGCGGCGCTCATGACGAAGTTCCACGGATGCGAATGGGCCCATTTGACTGCGAAGCTATCTTCGTTGATTGATCTTCTCCAGCGCCGCTCGTCCACGATTCGCAAGGAACTCCAACGCCTGCACAAGTCGGTCGTGACAGCAAAGTTTCGCCGAATACCATGATTCAAGGCCGGCGCCCTTTGATCGCAGCACATCCACCAGCGCCGCCTTTTCGCGGGTTGACCATTTGTCGAGGTCGTTGACTTGAGCGATCAGCGGAGCGAGGTTTTCAAATGACGATTGCTCCACGGCGGGCCAGCGTTTCATGTTGGCGACGCCGAGCCGGCGGCAGAGCGCGTCGGCGGCATATCGAATGGCCGCCGGCGTGTCGCCGTGAAAGCGTTGTCCGATCCAGTCGGTGACGGCGAGGGACAGATCCCCGAGGGCGATCTCGGGTCGCGGTTCGTACTGGCAGTCATTGAATGTGATTTCAAGCGGTGAAGTGGCCAGCTTGCGCAAAACGGATGGAGGCGAGCGATACGCGCGATCAGCTTGCAGCTTTCCGTATTCGGCCTCGGCGATTTTGGCGATCCGCGGCCGGCTCGGACGGAAACCGAGCCGGTGATAGAACCAGAACGCGCCGCTCTGAATGGCCTCGGGGTTGCCCGCGCCAAATTGGAAGGGGTCCACGGTCATTCGCCGAGCGCGGAAGAGATTGCGATACACCCGCAGGATCTGCGTGAAGACAAATGCCGATTCTCCGCCGCGAAAGGTTTCGAACAGGTTGACGCCGACTTCGCAACGGTCCAGAAATACCCATCCGCCGCCATAGGCTATGGGTACGCGGTTTCGCGCTGCGATGTAGCCGAAGTAGCTTTCGATCGGCAGCCGCCTATCCGGCGTCATCCCGAAGACGGCGACGTCAACCCCGCGCTCCAGTTGAAACAGCCAGGCCTCGCGCGGGTTTGCGTACGTGATCGGGTCGGTCTCGCGCTGGCGCACAGCGAGCGTGGTGCGGCACACATCGAGCAGTTCGGTCGCCTCGCGGAGCGGAAGCGTTCGGCGATGCGGCAGTTTTCTCGCAAGTAATTCCGCAACGTCGAATGCGCCCAGCGGCTTGCCGCCTTGAAAAAAGATCGAGCGATTCGGGAACCGTGCGAATGTCCGCGATGCGATCGGGTCATTCAGGCGGAGTTTCAGGCGCACGTCGAGCGAATCGAACACGCGATCGGCGATGCGTCCATTCGCGATGCGCTGCTTCATCAGTCGAACCAGCCAGGCCGCGTCTGACCATCCCGCGGTTTTGGCTTTCGACGTGCGCATCGAGGATCGACGCCGTCCGATCACCAATTGAAACCAATCCTGCAGGCTCAGCCGATCATCGAGCAGGCCGTCGTGCTCGACAGGCGCGACCATGGTCGCGAGAAAGTCGCACATATCGCTGCCGACGTCGCCGTCCTGCCAGTCGAGTTCGACGTCGTTGGGAATTCGGCGCGTGAGCCAGTCAGCCAGGTCGACGCTGAACGCGGCTGTCGTCGTCGTTTCGGCGATACCGGAGTCTTCCAGTTCGCCCCTCCAGGCGGGCGGATTGCGCGACGCGTGGGCCGAGCGAATGAACTTGGAAATCCCGTCAAGCGCCGACTGTGCGGCGGCGAGTTCGCGCGGATCGTTTGGGTAAGCGGCCGCGAACAGCGCCAGCTCGTGGCCGCGAATCAGGCTCGGCGCATTGGTCCACGTTTTCGCCGCCAAATTGCGAATTAACGCAGTTCGGCGACGCGCCGACGCGTTATCGAAAGCGAGCCTCAGCGATTCGAGCGCGTCGATGTCGGATTGGCGGGACATGCCGACAGAGTTTAATGCATCCGTGATGTGCCGTGGTTGTTTACGCTAGTCCATGTTTGTCGCAGTGACGGGCACGCTGCGGCTTCGTACAATGCTGCGGCTCTGATCACGAAACATTGCCTGCGTACTTGGGACCGATCGCTTGAACATCCTCACCGTCGCCAACCTGCGCAAGTCCTATGGGCCACTCGAGGCGGTGCGGGAGGTCAGTTTCGCCATCGACGGGGGCGAGATCTTCGGTCTGCTGGGACCGAACGGCGCCGGCAAATCGACGACCATCAACATTATTTCGACGCTCCTTGCCGCCGATGCCGGACAGGTCATCCTGTGTGGCGACACCTCGCTCTCGCCGCTCGAACAGCGGCGGCGCATTGGTTACGTCCCGCAGGAGATCAGCCTCGCCGAGCGGATGACCGCGCGGGAAAACCTGTCGCTGGTCGGACGGCTGTATGACTTGTCAGGACGCACGTTGAAGACGCGCGTCGATGAGATGCTCACGGCGGTCGGACTGACCGATCGGGCGAATGACATCGTAAGCACGTTTTCCGGCGGCATGAAGCGGCGGCTGAACATCGCCGCCGGTCTGCTGCACGATCCCAAATTGGTATTACTCGATGAGCCCACGGCCGGCGTCGATCCGCAGTCCCGGGCCTATATCTTCGAAATCGTGGAGCGGCTGGCGTCCGAGGGCCGGGCGGTGCTCTACACCACGCACTACATGGAGGAGGCCGAGCGGCTGTGCAAGCGGATCGGCATCATGGATCACGGTCGCATCCTCGCGATGGGCACGCTGGAGGAACTCGTGCACCGCGTGGGGGCGAGTCGCGAGTTGATCATCGAATCGAGCGGGTTGACGAAAGCGCTGGCGGAGACGCTGGCCGCGAAGTTGGGGGCGTCGCATTCGCTTGAGAATGGCAGCGTGCGGCTGACGCTCGCGGCTTCGGAGCATTCGCTGCTGGCGACGATGCGCGCGGCGGATGAACTGGGCTTGCGTCCCAAGTCCATGCGGATGAATGAGCCGACGCTGGAGACGGTGTTCTTGTCGCTGACGGGGCGGGCGCTGCGAGATTGATAAGCGCTCCAAGCCACCGGTTACAAACCGGTGGCACACCTCACCGGTTGAGAACCGGTGCCACAGGAAACTCGGATCGCATGCGCTCATTGAGAATCATCTGGCTGGTTGCATGGAAAGAACTGCGCGTGCTGCTGCGCTCGCGGTCGACGATGCTGGTCATCTTTCTGCCTGGCATCGTGCTCTATGCCACGTTCGCGGCCATCTTCGCAGGGCCGGCGGGGCGGCCGTTTCGCGCGGGGGTGGTGGATCTCGACGACTCGCCGGGCTCGCATCAACTCATCGAATCCCTGCGCGCCAACAACGTGAGAATGACCACTACGGAGACGGGCGAGCCGGATGGCCCGCCGCTGACCGTCGAAAGCGCCAAACGGCTCATTCGCAAGCAGGGCAAGTTCCGCGTGGCGATCATCATCCCCAAGGGCTTTGGCGACGCGCCGGACATGCTCGCGGGCGACCGGCATAAGGGTATCGAGCTTTATTACGACGAAACCCAGGCCTATGAGGCCGAGACCATGATTGGCATGGTCCAGATGGCCGCAGGCCGGCGGCTGATGGAGACTGGCGCGAACCTGTTTGGAAAGCTGCCGCATCCCACGACGACACAGAACGGCGACGGAACCCGAAAGCCCGACTGGATGCTGGTGCATGTCGATCGCATCGGCGTCGGCGACATCGGACATGGCCCGATTCACGCCGAGCATGTCTTTCTCGCCGGGCTGGTGCCGATGTTCGTACTGTTCAGCGCCTCGAACGGGGCCCGAAATCTGCTTGCGGAAATGGGCAGCGGTTCGATCCGCCGACTGCTGGCCGCGCCGATTCGTCCGGCGCACATTCTGCTGGGCACGATGCTCTATGGCGTCATTCTGTCATTTTTCCAATGCTATGCAATGTATCTGTTCGCCTGGCTGGTCTTCGGCGTGAAGATCTGGCAGATGACGGCCGGACTATTGGTGCTGAGCCTGGCGACGTGCCTGGCCACGACAGGGTTCGGCATGCTCATGGGGGCCTACTGCCGCACGGCCGAGCAGCTCGATGCGATCGGCACGGTCATCATCCTGGCGATGAGCGCCGTTGGCGGAAGCATGGTTCCGCGATGGATCATGCCGGAGTGGATGTTGCCCTATGGCAAGTTGACCATCAACGGCTGGGCTTATGACGGGTTCATCGCTCTCGTGCGCAATGAGGGGTTGGCCGGCATTCTGAACGAGAGTGTGGTGCTGATCGGCATTGCCGCGGCGTGTGCCATTCTCGGCAGCGTACTCATGTCGCGACGGTTGCGATTTGCTCCGGGGCGATAGTGCGACTTATTTGGAGGCTGGACATGACAACGCGGTGCAAAGCAATGACGAGCGCTTGCGTACTTCTATTGGTGCTCGCGATATCGCAGCCGGCCCATGCTGCTGTGCGGCTCGTCAAGCTCGACGCCGTTGAACTTGTGAAGAATAACAGGGAAGTGGAGGGCGATGAGAAGCACGTCATCGAGCGCGATGGCTTCACCTATCGCTTCGCATCCGCCGAGAACAGGAAGGTCTTCGAGGCCGATCCCGCGCGCTATGAACTGCAGATGGGCGGGGCCTGTGCCCGGATGGGATCGCTTTCGGGAAGCGCCAATCCGGACTTGTTCGCGGTTCACGACGGGCGTCTCTATATCTTTGCTTCGAAGCAATGCCGTGCCGCGTTTCTGGCCGCGCCGGAGAAATTCATCGACAGAGATGATCCGCCGATCAAGGCGGATGCGGCGTCGACTAAACGCGGGCGTGAATTACTCAATATGGCGCTCAAGGCCCACGGGGGAGCCGCGGCCATCGATGCCGTCAAGACCTATCGCCAGATTCGCGAGACCGTCGTGACGCAGGCCGGGGCCAAGTATGACTACAAGTACACGACGACGATTGCATATCCCGATCGCGTGCGCGACGAGTTCTGCTGGAACGACAACTGCTCGGCGCAGACCGTCGTCGGATCCCGTGGCGCGGATTGGACCTCCAGCGGTTTCGACAAGGCCCTGGCCGCTGTACAGGTGCGGGCGGTGAAACGCAAAGTTGCGGCGAACCTGCTGTCGATTCTAAAAGCTCGCGGGCGAGGCGACTGCATCATTGCGAGGGTGGGGGAGGACACCGTCGGCGATACGAAGATCGAACGTGTGGGGCTGTCAATTGACGGATGGACCTGGATTCTTGGAATCGATCCGCATGGCGGCAGGGTCCGAACGCTTGAATACACCGGGCGCGGCGGCGACCGCGACGTGATCGGCAGGGTTGTACTGACGTTTGTCGATTATCAATCGACCGATGGAATTATGCTGCCGACAAGCTGGACGACCACCTTCGACGGCAAGCCCGGCAAAGAGCTGGTGACGTTGACAAAAGTAAAAGTGAATGCAGCTGTCAGCGAAGCGCTTTTCAATGTCGATGCGCCAAAGTAAGCCGGCTGGCAGGAATCCTGCCGGTTCATCGTGTTGCCAGAGCCTCCTGAACACACGCTTTTCAACTCTAATGACCTATGTCATTACTTATCGAAGCTTGAGGACTTGAAAGAAACCTGACCCTCACTTCCGGGGCCGCGAGCGCCGGTGGATAGCTCGGGAGGTTCCAATCGAGGCCCATGTTCCCCAACTCGCTCCGGAGCCGGCGCAGGTCCCATAGGTGCACATAGCCGTCGCGGCTGGTCAATTGAGCGAGCATGCCGCCATCCGGGGATACTGCGCACCCTTGCGTGTAACAGGGTTCCGACGGATCGAGCGACGCGATTTCCTCAAAGGAATCGAAGTCAACGAGTCGAATCCGTTCGTAGTCCGGCATTGATACGATTGTCCGGCCATTGGGAGAAACACGTTGCAAGGTGCCATGCTGCGGGCCCCGTCGCAATAGTCGCCAGGTTCCGAATTCCCAGGCGGCGATGCCGTCGGAGTCGGTTGTCAACAACGTCTTGGAATCGGGCGCAAAGTAGACAGAGAGGCTATTGCGCTGCGGAATCGTTGCGACTATTTCTCCGGTGACGGCATTCCATACATCAAATGCGTCTTGGTACCAGCGACCGGCGGCAACCCACTTTCCGTCGGGGCTAATGTGGATGCTGTTGAAACGGTGCAAGGCCGAGATGGACTGAGATTCACCAGTTACGACATTGGTGATGTCAAACCGAGCAGGCGCAGTCTGGGCGGTAAGCGCGATTTCGCCGTTCGCGGTTAGACATAACCGGTTGGCGTACGGAATCGCGGCGATTCTCTCTGCAGGGCCGATTTGAACTTCACCGGAGTTGCAGGAAATGGCCCATCGGAACAGACCGGAACTCTGGGTGGTGACCAGATATCTCCCCGATGGATCAACCGTGACCACAGTAAGACCGGCAACCTCGTGTTTCGCCAACTCGCGCCCCGATTGGGGATCGAATACGCGAAGGCGGGCTGTGTTCACGCCGTCCATATTCGATAGGAACAAGAGTCCCGTGCGCGGTTCAAACGCCCCGGAGGCCTGAGCGGAGTCGTCGGTTGCTTTCCAAGCCATCAGTCGGCGACGCGGGGAATCCGTGACGAGTTTCAGCAGATTGATGGTGAGCCCTTCACTGTCAGGTATCAGTGCCGCCATTGTCTGGTCATCGCTCCCGAACCCTCGCAGGGCAATATTGGCGCGAAGGATGGGTCGATGATCGCGGACATCCCAGATGATCGATCGACCGCTCCAGCAATAGGAAGCCAGATGCGCTCCATCGGGAGAGGCAAAGAGCCGAACAATAACTCCCTCGTGTCCGGTGAGCACGGCGGTTCGCCTGCGGGCCGCAAGATCCCAGATCTCAATTTCGTCGCCCATGGCTCCCGCGACCCACCGTCCCTGAGGATCCCAGGCAATCGCCCAGGCAATCTTGTCGGATTCGAAGAGCGGCTGGGTTTCGCCAGTTTCGAGGTCGAGTAATCGCGCTGATCGATAGTGACCGTGAAAGAGTGCTATTCGCCGCCCGCCTGGGTCGAATGAAAGAAACTGCGGATCGCGGTCGATGGGAATTCGCTGAATGGGTGTCAGTGAATCGAGATTGTAGATATGAATGGCGCGATCGAGTCTCCCGACCGCGAGGCGGCTGCCGTCGGCGTCAAAAGCCGGACGGGACCGATACGGTATATCGTCAAATGTCAGCACTAGCGAGGTCTCGGGCACGCGCCAAAGCTCAAGCCGGCGGTGTCCGTTTTCCGGGTCGAACAGGCGATAAACGAAGCGGCCGTTGAGAGCGAAATCCTGGAATTCACGGACAGGCATCGAGGGCGCCGGGATTCGCGCGATTTCGCGATCCTCTTCCAGGTTCACGATTGCGATGCCAAGATCGGGTTGAAGGGTGGCATACCGCGATAAAGTGGCGTCAAATGAAGCCTCACTGCTTCGATGGATGGTCCGGGTGGACACCAGGTCCGCCACGGCCAGCGCCGCGACGGCCTCATTGCGAACTTCAAGGGTCGGATCGATTTGGGCGGCCTGCCGCAGGGCTCTCAGAGCGTCGACACGCTGACCCATTGTGCCGCCGCGACGAACGGCACGGGCTTGGGCGATCAGCGATGCGTGCAGATTGGAGGTGGCCTGCCGCTCAGCGACGGCGAGCGTGGCCTTCGCGTTCTGTGCGACGATCGCGGCGCGATTGGCTTTTATTGAATAGGTGACTGATACAATTGTAAATACCGCGAGCACCACGGCAATGACCGCGGCGACGACAAATGCGGCGCGGTGCCGGGCGACGCTCTTTCGCATGACGTAGACCAGCGAGTCGCGCCGCGCGGAAATGGGCATGGAGTCGAGAAATGCGCGGAGGTCGTCGGCCAGATCGCCTGCGGTTCGATATCGGCGGTCGGGCTTCTTGTCGAGGCACTTGAGCAGGATCGTCTCGAGATCGGCAGGAAGATCGCGACGATAACGATGCGGGGAAATCGGCTCGGCATTCTGTATCGCGGCGATGGCCTTGTGTGGCGGGCCGGAGAGGTCATAAGGGAACTTCCCGGTCAGTGCGTGATAGAGCACGACGCCGAGAGAATAGACATCGGTTCGCGTGTCGACATCGGCGACGTTGCCACGAATCTGCTCTGGTGACGCCCAGGGAAGGCTGCCGACGAATTGTCCGGCGATGGTCATCTCGGACGACTGTGCGTCCACCGCGTCCGGGTCATTGATCGACTTGGCGAGGCCAAAGTCGAGGACGAACGGTCGGCTATTCTCAGTGATGAGAATGTTCCGCGGCTTGATGTCGCGGTGGACGATTCCAAGAAGATGCACGGCGTTGACCGCGTCGCAGATTTTCGCGAATACTTCGACGACCGCTTTAAGGGGGCGGCCGGCGTCGCGGACATATTCATCCAGCGGACGCCCGGCGATGTACTCCATAGTGAAATAGAACGACCCTTCGACGGCGCCATAGTCGTGGATGGTGACGACGCCGGGGTGGTGCAATGCGCCGAGAACGCGCACCTCGCGTTCAAATCGGTGCCGGTCGGTCGAATTGGCAAAGGCTCCTTCGCGGAGCACCTTGATTGCGACGGCTCTGCCGGTGGAGGCCTGCACACCGCGGTACACGATGCCTTGTCCGCCGCGGTGGATCTCGGATTGAATCACGTAACCGGGGATGGAATCGTGGGGAGGGAGCCCAGACACGGGCCAAAACCCGGCACCGCGGCCGCCTGTGCGGGCGTCTGCATATTGGCGACGCGCAGACGCTATCCATCGGTCGTGGCGCTCGGCACCGACGCAGTCGCTCGAACCTCGATTGGGGTTCTCGCGCTGGATCATAGGTTGAAACCTCGCTGGCGCTTGCGGGCATCGCGCACCGCTCCAGGGCCAAGAGCGAACCGCGCAGACTTCCCTTCACGCGCTGGCTTAAAAAAACATCGTTTCGGTGCCGAGCATCGTTCGCAATTGATCGTGGGCCCTCGCCCGCAGCATGTGAATTGCACCCTTTGAACGGTTGAGCGCGGAGGCAACTTCTGTGATGGATCCGCCTTCCAGATCGTATTTCTTGATTACCGAACAGTAGTCTTCGGGCAGCCGCCCGACCGCTGCTCGAATGAGCGAGTGAATTTCGTTCTTACCGCAGACGCGGCTGGGCGTCGTGGTGCTGGCGTTGAGCAGGTCAAACAGCTCAACCACAGAGTCGGTGTTGGCGTCCATCGAGATTCGTCGCTCCGGCGGCGGTCGATTGCACCCGGTCAGCCCACGAATCGCGTCACGAAGGTTGTTTGCTGCAATTGTGCGCAGCCACCGGAGAAATGATCCGCCATTGGGATCGAAGCGCGTGATTCGTATAAACGCTTCCAGGTAAGTCACTTGCATGACGTCAGCGACATCGATGACCGGCCGCCAGCGACTGCCGATGTGCAGCGATGCCTCCAGTCGCGGTCCGAACTCGGTCAACAGTTCGGTCAGCGCGTCGGCGTCACCGCCGACCGCACGTATGACGAGTCGGTTGGCGTTTTGGGGATCCATGCCGCACGCGCCTCCGGGGAACTGCGCCATCTTACCACAGTCCGTCCAATTCGATGGACCTTTCCGTGTATGTGGCGGCTGTCCAATCGCTCAAGCCTAGGGCACGGGCATCTCTCGGCACCACGGCCAGGCTAATGCCCGCCGTCGGTTGCGGGATTAGGAGGAGCGTTATGAATAAGTCACTGGTTAGCTGCCTAATTGTCTGCGGATTGACTTTGGTGGCGCGACAGGTACGGGCCGACGATCATGGCAACGTTTGCGGTACCGCGACTCCAATAACCACCAACGGCACCGCCGCGGCAGCAATCATTGATCCTCAGACCGATGAGGATTGGCTCAGCTTCAGCGCCGTGGCGGGCAATCGCTACGACGCGACGACGTTTGTGGCCTCGACGGCCTTCGCCTACTCGGTCGAGGTGATCGGTCCGGATTGCGCGACGGTTGTCGCCACCTGGGATTATTACAGTCCCGACGAGAAGTGTTTTGTCGCCGCCGCCACAGGCACGCATTACGTACGCCTGGCTTCGTACGGATCGCTGTACGTGGGTTACATCGAGCTGGGTCTGACGGACCAAGGGGCGTCGACCGACGACCATAGTGGCGGCAGGGCGGGGGCGACTGCAATCGCCACCAATGGAACGATTGGCTCGGGCGCGATTCAGTACGCCGGCGACATCGACTGGTTCCAGTTCACCGGCGCCGGGCAACATCTTTACAAAATGGAGATTCGTGCCCTTTCCACGGCGACGACATGGAATCTGCGAGGCGACCTGTACCAGGGTACTACGAGCAACGGATCCACAGGCTACAGTACGGCCGGCGCCGGGGGACCGGATGGCGATTGGGCAGCGATGCACTATTACGTGCCGTCCGGCGGCGATGGGCTGCGACATGTCCGAGTCAGCGGTCTGGGTGACGTGACTGGTCCCTTCGAGGTTCGGGTCACCGACCTGGGTTCAGGCGCGGTCGACGACCACGGCGATGCATGCGGCGCGTCGACGGCGATCACCCCGGACGGAGGCGTGACATCCGCGATCATCGATCCTGCGGCCGATGAGGATTGGCTGAGCGTTCCCTGCACTGCGGGCAACCGGTATGAATTGACCACGCTGGCATCGTCGGGCGCGTTCTTCGCGAGCACGCAGGTGATAGATGGCGACTGTTCGACAATATTGAACGAGTGGTCCTACTCGAGTCCGAACGAGTTGAGCTTCATCGCATCTGCGACGGCGGCCTATTACCTGAAGATCACGTCGGCGGACGGGATTTCAACGGGGCAGATGAGCGTCGGGGTGACCGACCGTGGCGTACACGCAGATGATCACAGCGGCATGCCGTCGGCCGCGACTGCTGTCCCGACCGACGGAACGGTTCAGAACGGAACGATTCACTACTCAGGCGATTACGACTACTTCACGTTCCCGAGCTTGGCCGACCATCTCTACAGCGTGCAGGTACGCGCGCTGACGCACGTCGATTCTCTTTACGTAGGGATGGTGCTTTTCGAAAACGGCTCCCAGCTTGACTTCTCCGACTATTCCGTCGGCGGACCGGGCGGCCCAGGCTCGTTTGTGGGCGCCGTCTATGGCGTGCCCAGCGCTGGCGGCGGTCCGCTGCACGTCCTCGTTTACGGGCCCGCCGGTCAATTGGGCGGTTCGTATGAACTCACTGTGACCGATCTCGGCCTCACGCCAGCCGATGATCATTCCGATACGAGCGCCGGCGCGACGACACTCCTGACCGATGGAACGCCGGTTGCCGGTGTCTTTGGCCACGGCGGCGATCGCGACTGGTTCACGTTCGCCGCCGATTCGCAACGAGTTTACTCAGTTGAGATCAAGGCGCTGGCCAGCCCGGACAGCGGCCTGGCGGGCGCCAATCTCATGGCACCGGACGGCATCAGCCTCCTCGGCTTCGCGGGATGGTCGTACGGGTATCCGGGGCTGGATGGCGATTGGGCGCAGACGCTGTATTACGTGCCATCGCTCGCGGCCGGTGAGTATCTCATCAACGCCGGTGGATACAGCTTCGCGGCAGGCAATTACCAGATGCGCGTCATCCTGGGCGCCGGCGTGGCCGGTGACTTCGACGGCGACACCATCCCTGACGGCAACGACAACTGTCCCACTGTGGCCAACCCGGGCCAGGAGGACGCCGATGGCGATGGCATCGGCGATTGCTGCGACGCCGATTCACCGGATGCCGATGGCGACGGCGTAGCTAACGCGTGCGACAACTGTCCGAATATCTACAACCCCAGCCAAATCGACACGGACAACGACGGCACGGGCGACCTCTGCGAGTTTCTAGCCGGCGATATGAACTGTGACGATGTCGTAAGCCTTGCCGACATTCCCTTGTTCATTTCGGCGCTGCTCAACAACGGTCCCTTCGGCGGATGCGACATCAACCGCGCGGACGTTAACGGTGATACTCGCGAAGATGGTCTCGACATTCGGCCATTCGTCAATCTGCTGATCACCGAAGAACCGCCTCCGCCTCCGCCGATTCTGGCTTGCGATGATTCGACGCACTGCCAGCTGCCCAACCAGCAGATCAACGGGGGGTTCTACGCACTAACGTCGGACAGCGCCGCCAATGGAGGAAATGGTTATTACACAGCAGAAGATTTCCGGGTCACGAGCTCCGGCGATATCACCCAGTTGTGCATCACCGGGGATTTCTACAACTTCTCGATGGGCGTCGATTGTAGTGGGACGACCAGCGAAGAGTTCCGCGTGGTCTCCTCCGCCCGTGATGGCCGGCGTGGTCTACCTGGCACGGTGCGCGGCGGGCCATTCAGCCAGAGTGGCGGCACGCTGACAGTTACCAGAACCGCAACTGGACTCATGATCAGCAATATCCCTGAGCAGCGGGTGCAGATGAGCCATGCCCCGGTCACTGCAGTCGCCGGTGAGTGCCTATGGGTGGAGATTTCTAATACGGGCACTTCGTCATGCAACTGGGTATGGGGAACGGCTCCATCGGGAAATGGGCGATCCTTGCAGGATCAAAACGCTACTCCTGGTGCGCAATACGGCTCGGCCGTAGTTCACCCGGCCGATCTCTCTCTGTGCGTAGGCCCGGCGCCGCTGGCGATTGCTCCGGCAAGCTGTGCATTGACTGTCCCGGCGAACAATGACTGCGTCAATGCGATCGCCATTGGCAATGGCACACACGCGTTTTCTACAGTCAATGCAACCACCGATGGGCCCGCTGAGCCGACGTGCAATTTCTTTGGAAATCCTCAGACACTACGCGACATCTGGTTTTGTTATGCGGCGTCGTGCACGGGACATGTCAGTGTCAATTTGTGCAATGTTAATTATGATTCGAAAGTCGTGATCTACAACACCGACGGCGCCTGCGCCTGCCCGCCCGGTCCCTCGGCTGTCGCCTGTAACGATGACGACCCCGGCGTTTGTAGCGCCTTTCATCAAGGCTCTTATGTCTTGTTCCCCTCTGTGGCCGGCAACCGCTACCTGATCCGAGTCGGGAGCTTCGTCGACGGCTCCGGGTCGGGTTCGATGGTGGTGAGCTGCGGGCCATGATTTGATTCAGGTCTGAATTAGCGAAATGCGGCCCGGACTCGGGATTCAGCCGTCAAGATGGAGGTTCAAATCAGTCGAATTGGAGGTTGCCTCATGCGACTCGAGACATAATGCGTTATCGCCGCGCTCCTGCTGTATCCGGCGAAGGGACTAATACAATTGGCTTTCACCGACCAGGGCCAGCTCAAGGGCTCCGGCGCGTAACGCGACATGCTCGATCAGATCTCGCAGTGTCATCGGTCCGCCGTCGCCGAGGCCATCGGGTGGTGGAATGGAGAAATCGTCGAAGAGTGTTCGGCGACTGCCCAATGTTCGGCCGGCGATGACGAGCATGTTGTACGGTAACACAGAGACGTTCGATTCTCTAAAATTAGTCGGGGTCGCCTGGACACGCGAGTATCATCAAAAGCCCGCGGAGCGAGCTCTTATTCTGGGCGATTGAAAACGAGAATCTCGTCCAGCGGCTTGCGCTGAATGTCTGGCACCGTGCACCCCTCAGCCGGATAGCCGATTGGGATCAGCAGGTAGGGGCGCTCGTGGGGCGGTCGGTTGAGGATTCTTGTAAGAAACGCCATCGGGCTGGGAGTGTGGGTGAGCGTGGCGAGGCCGGCGTATTGGGCCGCGGCGAGCAGGAGACCGACTGCGATGCCCACGGATTCGTTGACGTAATACACCTGCCCTTCATCGTCAGTGCGGCTGAGTTTGAAAACCGCGATGAGCCACGGGGCGATTTCGAGGAATGGTTTGTGCTCGTCAGTGCCGATGGCCTTCAGGTCGGCGAGCCACTCGGCGTTGGCGCGGCGCTCGTAGAACTCTCGCTCCTCGGCTTCGGCGCCGAGTCTGATCTCGCGCTTGATTGCCGGGTCGTCCACTGCAACAAAGCGCCACGGCTGCTTGTTTGCGCCCGAGGGCGCCGTGCCAGCGGCGCGGCAAACCCATTCGATGGTCTCACGGCTTACGGGTCGATCGGAGAAATGTCGTACGGTGCGGCGCAGGCGGATGGTCTCGTAGAAGCGCCGGGCCGCGATTTCACACGGCATGCCGGGGTCAAACGGCTGAAGCGGCGTGTGGTTCGGTTGATTGGACATGACGACCTGCCGTGCATTGCCACATTGAGTTGATGGTTATTGCCAGAGCGGCGATTTTGCGCCGGACGCATCGACCGCGTGCGGGGCCCATGCCAGCATGACGGCGCGCACGTTGATGTTTGTCTTCTTCGGCTTGAGCGACACGGTCTCAAGCTCGTCCTTCCACGGGTCGGGTCCGCCGGCGATGGCGTCGGCCTCGGCCTGCAACTGCCGCTCGAGATCTGCGATCATGGCGTCAACGGCCTCGACCGTTTCGTTGGCCCGGCTGATGTCGGAGGACTCCTTGATGGATTTGCCAACGCCGCGAATGGCGGTGCCGGCTTTTCCGATATTGCTTGCCGAGGCGACCTTGCGGCCGAAGAGGGCGCCGAGAATGGCGGTGCCGAATGAAATTGCGGTGTTCACCTTGGCATCGCGGGCCTGCTCCTGCTGCACGGCGACGGCCTGCTGGGCACGGCGCTTGCGCTCCTGAAGGGTCGCAAACTTGGATGCGTAACGGCCGCGGAGTTTCTCCACCTGTGCATCGCGCTCCTCGCGGACGGATTGCATGATCCGCAAGCGGAAGTCCCGCTCGGATTCGCCAATGCGGCTGGTCTGCTTGAAGGTGGGGCTGCGGCGCAATTCCAGTTTGCGGGCGCGGAAGAGCATGTCCGCGAAGGATTTCTTCCATCCATCATAACTCCTGGCTTTTCCGGCTTCGGCGGGCAGGGCCGCGAAGGTCGCTCCGCCAGACGGCTCAGTCTC
>CAYXEY010000059.1:9770-14963 GCA_964464105.1 uncultured Planctomycetaceae bacterium | reverse complement strand
GTTGTTCTCACTCACGCCGGACGTATTCGTGTTCGCCCAGAACTGGCCGTTCGCGGCGTTGTAGTTCCAGCCACCTGTTCCGCCGGCAACCGTGCCCTTGGTCGATGAGGACGCGTTGACGTTGTTCTTGGTCGAATCCGTGTCGTAAGGATTGTCAGGAATCGAATCGACCATGACGGTGCCCACGGTGGTGAGCTGCGTCAGAGTCGGGAACGCGGCGGTGCCGCCGCCGGAATCAACCGCGCCGTGAGCATAGTAATTGGCGATCGCAGCGCGGACTGCGCCGAGCGAGCCTTTGCAGGCCGCCACCTTGGCGTCGGCCTTGTAGTCGAGGTACACCGGCAGGGCGACGGCCGAGAGCACGCCCAGGATCACGATGACCGTGACCAGCTCGATGAGGGTGAAGCCCTTTCGGGCCCGGTTCGAATTCGAAACGCGATTCATTTCACTTCTCTCCTTTGGAACAGGCACCGTGACTGTCGGGTGACCTTCCCCTTTTCCCGTCGTGGGACCGGCGCATCTAGCGCCTACGCGGAACCCACGAGCTTGAGTATCTTCCACATCGGTAAAAAGATGGCGAGCGCAAAGAAAAGAACGACAGCGGCGAGACCGGTAACCAGCACCGGTTCGATCAGGGTCGATAAGAGCTTGATCATTCGCTTGGTTTGCGTGGCATAGTAATCGGCGACGTAGGCAAGAATTTGATCTGTGCGGCCCGCGGTCTCGCCGATGGCCAGCATTCGCTTCACCAGGGGCGTCAGCGTTTTCGTTTCTCCGAAGGCCTCGGCCAGCGTTCGTCCGCCTTCAATGGAGTGCACCATGCCGCGAATGTCGCTGCGGATTGCATCATTGGTCATGCTCTCCGCGGTGACGCGCAGCGACTGCGTGATCGGCAATGCCGACTTGGTGAGCAGGGCCAGCAGGTCGATGAAGCGCATCATATAGACGCCGACCAGCAATGGGCCGAATACCGGCACCTTGAGTAATTGCCGATCGAGCCAGGCCCGCGCGCCCTTGTAGCGGAACAGCGTGCGCAGACCATAAACCAGGCAGCCCAGGCTGAGTGCCACCAGAATGTAGTGGTCAGTCAGGGCGTGACTGACGGCCAGCAGGATGCGCGTGGGCAGCGGCAACTGTCCGTTGAACTTGTCGAACATCGCCGCAAATTGCGGCACGACGAAGGTCAGCATGAAGATCGTCGCCAGCACGAGTGCGCCGACCACCAGCGCCGGATAGGTCAGGGCCGATCGAGTCTGCGCCCGGGTCTCCTGCTCCTGCTCCTGGTATCGCGCCAGGGAATTCAGCACTTCCGGGATGTTGCCCGCCGCCTCGCCCGCTGCAAGCGTCTTGATGAAAAGGGCGGGGAAAATGTCGGACTCCGGTTCCATGGCCTCGGCCATGGCCCGGCCGCCTTCGATGCGTCCCGCGATGCGGGAGATGGCAGCGCGCAGCCGCGCGTTGTCGGTTTGCTCGCCGACGGCCTTGAGGCCGGCGATCACGGGAATGCCGCTCTCGGTCACCGCGGCAAGCTGATGTGTGAAGTCCAGCACAGCGCGGCGCATTTTCTTGCCGCCACGCTGACGCGGGACCAATTTCGTCGACTTGGCAGCTTCATGACCATCCGCCGAGTGAATCGTGATCGGCGTCCGGCCGTCAGCCTCAATGCGCGAGGCGGCGGCACGCTCGTTTGCAGCATCGATCAGTTCGACGCCGGTACGACCACTGGGCAGTGCAAATTGAACTGTGTACCTGGGCATTGTCCGTCACCGTTTTCCAATTCGTGTTTATGCCTTGCCGGCCACGCGGGCGACTTCTTCGACCGTGGTCAGTCCGGCCTTGATCTTGGCCACGCCGTCATCGACCAGGAAAGTCATTCCATCTGCCCGGGCGAGGTTGCGGATCGTCTCCGAGGGCTCGAGCTTCACGACCATTTCCGCGTACTTCTCGTTCAATTCGAAAAATTCGTACACGCCGCAGCGGCCCATGTACCCCGTGCCCACGCACCGCCGGCACCCCTTGCCGCGCATGGGCTGAAATCCGATCGACTCGGGGTCCAACCCGACCGCGCGAAGCAGCGGCTTGGGTACGTTGTCGGGGCCTTTGCAGTCGGGGCAGATTCGGCGACACAGGCGTTGTGCGACCACTCCGAGCAGCGAGGATGAAATCAAGTACGGAGCGACGCCCAGTTCGCGCAGGCGCGACAGCGCGCCGATTGAGTCATTTGTATGCACAGTGCTGAGCACAAGGTGTCCGGTGAGCGCGGCCTGGACCGCGATTTGCGCGGTTTCACCATCGCGAATCTCGCCCACCATGATGACGTCGGGATCCTGCCGCAGGATCGAACGCAGTCCCTGGGCAAATGTCAGATTGGCTTCGGGATTGACCTGAATCTGTCGAATCGAACTCGTGCGATACTCGACCGGATCCTCAATGGCGATGACGTTTTTCTGCGGGCTGGCCACGCTCTTCATCGCCGCATAGAGCGTGGTCGATTTGCCGGAACCGGTCGGACCTGACACCAGGATCATGCCGTGTGCATTTGAAATGACCGCCTGGAATCGCTCCAGCACATTGGCCGGCATGCCCAGGTCGCGCATCGAAACCGACTCCGACGCATTGCGCAGGAGTCGCAGCACGACAGCTTCGCCGAACACGGACGGCAGCACCGAAACGCGCAGCACGACATCCACTTCGCCTCCGCGGTAGTGGAAGGCGCCATCCTGCGGGCTTCGCGTCTTGGAAATGTCGAGCTTGGAGATGACCTTGATGCGCGACACGATGGCTCGCGCCAGGCCCAGTGGCGGGGCGGCCACTTCACGCAGCACGCCGTCGACGCGAATGCGAATGCGCAGCTCGCGCTCGCCGGGCTCGATGTGGATGTCCGATGCGCCTTGTCGTGCCGCCTCCAGCACGAGGTTGTCCACCAGCCGGATGACCGGCTGGGCCTCTTCGTTCGCGCCGAATTCGTCGTCATTGGCGACATCGGCGGCATTTGACTGTTGCAGATACTTACTAGCGCCATAAGCGCGTTCGATGAGACCGACGATTTCGCTCTTGCTGGCGATACAGACATCGATTTCCTTGCGCGATTGACGCCGTACCTGCTCGATGCCCGCCAGGTCATTGGGGTTCTCGATGACCAGCGTAATGACGCCGTCCAGATCGAAGAGGGGGAACATGGCGTGACGCCGGGCCAGTTCCTCGGAAATGATGCTTGAATTGCGCAGGCACGGAATGAAGTCGCTCAGGTTGCAGAATTGCACGCCGGCGCCGATGGCCCGAATGGCGGTGAGGCTTGCGTCCGAGAGGATCCGCTTCTTGCGCAGCACCGATTCCAGGTCCGAGGACTCGGCCTGGGCCTCCTGCTCGGCCTTCTCCACCTCGGCGGGGGGAAGAACGCGCTGGGCCAGCAGCAGATCGCGAAGTTCGTCGACAACCGCCGTGGTCATGGCGCCGGGGCCTCCGGCGCTGGTTCGTTCGGGTCACCCATGACCAGCTTGAGCAGATCGGCCTCGGCATCGCCCTGCGGTCTGCAGAATTGAAGGCCGACCGTGTAGTTGGGTTTGTGATCGGACAGCACGCAGCGCCGCGCGATAACCGGAATCGTCAGGTCGCGCTGATCCGGGCACGACACATGGACGATGAGCTTCAAAGACCTTGGTATAAATATGGTTGTCGCTAATCCAAGACCGCCCTTGCTGACGTCAGTCACGAAGACTTCGGACTGCGCGTCCGGGAAGGCCAGCCGGAATTGGTCGGCGTGCACGGGGTCCGGCTCGATGCGCGCTACGCGCCGAGTGGCCTTCCGTTCAAATTGACGGGCCATTGACCCCGAATCTTGCGACCCCATGTCTCTGGCCTATCGGCTCAATAAAAGCGGCCATTGACTGGTTGGATGGTATTATTCGACAGCAGAGTGGAATGACAGGGTCGATAACGCGGCCGCGACGTCCGAGTCTTGTATCGGCCCCCGCACACTCGAATCCCGTTATCGGTCAGGTGAGACGCTCGTTCCGCGCTGCGGTCACGAGATGATGTGCAAGCCTCGTCGGCTCGGGCAGGCGGAATTTCGTCGCGCAGCGCAAGGTGATTCGCACCGCGTCGTCGAGCCGAATGCGGTGGCCCACGCTGATGTAGAGTGGATTGACATCTGCTTGCATACGCACAACGCGCCCGATAATGCGATTTCCAGCCATGAGCGGTTTCGAACCGCCAACCGACCGCGCCGGCGTGTCGTGCGTCCCGTAAAGCCGTGTCTTTGCACACCCCAGGGTTGGGCGATCGATCAGCAATCCAAAATGACTTGCAATGCCCATGCCGCGTGGATGGGCGACGCCCTGTCCGTCAAGCATGAAGACGTCAGGTTCGCATTTGAGCTTGCGCGCCGCGGCGATGAGGCCCGGGGCCTCGCGAAAGCTGAGCAGGCCGGGCACGTAGGGAAAGCGCACGGGCTTGATGGCGACGGCCGTCTCAATAACAGACTTGGTTGCCAATTCCCATATCACCCAGCCGGCCACGAGTTGTGAGCCATCAGGTGAGAACGAGACATCGCCGCCAGCCACCAGCCGCACTGGTTGGGTCATTCGCTCCTCCCGCACGGCGTCGGCAAGCTTGCGCTGCAGCTCGCAGGCGGCCGCCGGCGACAAGGTCCAGCGATGGGGGGATCGGGGGATTTTCACAAAAAGCCCTCGGACCTTTATTTCGACCCAACCATCGAAATGATAACCATTGGCGCCGGATCGGCGACCCGATTGCGACATGGCGATAGAATCGTGCCGGCGGGATGGTGTTCCATAACGACTAATCGGACTCGAAGTTATGTGGCGAATCGGTGCCTGGGTGATGGTGGCGTGCATAGTCGCGGCCGCCATGGCACGCGCCGAACTGATCGAGCGCACTGATGGGAGTTACGTGGTTGGGCGCGTCCTTGAGGGCGACGGCGGCGGCGTCACACTGCGTGTCGGCCCGGGTGAAGAGGATACGCTTGAACTTGAACGAACGAAGTTCAAGCGCGTGCTCAAGGTCGGCGAGGAGCTTGCGGCGAATTTGCAGGAATCCTCGGCGAATACGCTGGAGGCACGGGCCGCCGCTTATCACCGCGCGGGATTGACGTTTGACGCCCTGATCTGTCTTGAGCGGGCAATGGCCCTTGGCTCGAATCGACCCTCGTCGCGGCCTGCGCGCGCCAGCCCC
>CAYXEY010000059.1:8415-9760 GCA_964464105.1 uncultured Planctomycetaceae bacterium | reverse complement strand
CGAAGGTCGAGGGGGATTGGCCGACGTTCAAGGCGACGGCAGCCATTGCGTTCGATGCCCGACGGCTCACCGATCATGCACGGCTGGTGACCCTTGCCCGCCAGGCTGCCGACATCGGCGCCACGCAGCTCTGTGCCGATCTCATTCATCGCGCCAGCGTGATTCGCGGTGGCGCCGGACCCGCCCGGGCCGCCGCGCTGGAGCTGGGCGTGCCTGCGCCGCCGGCGCACCTGATTGATCTATCGCCCTGTCTATATGACATGGCCGAAGTCCGCTCGATCATGGACGAGGACGTTCAGGTTTCAGCGCAGGCCGATAAGGTGTTCGTGCACATCCCCATTCGCATTGACACGCGATTTGAACTGAGCCTCACGCGGGCGAGTCTGCGCGGCCGCGATGCAAAGGGCCTCTACGGCCTGCGCCCCATGCGCATGCTCGACGGTCGCCCGAGCTGGGAGCCGCGGCGCGGCGACCCCGTATTCGAACGCCTGGATTTCACGCCGGAATCGGGCGAATTCGTGTTTCGCAATTCGACGCCCGCGCCGCGCGATGCGAACGTCGCGCCTCCGCGCGATCGAGCTTCGAGAGAGCTTCGCTTGAAATCCTCTCCCTGGATTTGCCTGATTCTTGAGGTGCGGCAGGGTGCAGTTGCAGCGTCGGTGCAGCTGCCCGGCGACGTCGCGGAGGATCTGGACCTCACGCTGATTCGCCGAGGCCGCGAGCCTTTGCCCGAGTGGAGCGATCCAGCAAATCCGCCCCCGGAGCAACTGGTCGGCGTGCTTGAACGTCTCGAACGTGCGGGGCAGGCGCCGACAGAAAAGCGAGAATCGCTGCGATCGACCACGCTTTTCGCCCTTGCCAAGCTGGAGGCGACGCGAGCCGCGATCGGCGATCGGGTATCGAAGGAGTGGCGCACGCTGACTGATCAGGCGGTGCTGAGCGCGATGGGCTGCGGCGATCCGATGGTGAGCATCGCGGCGTGGCGCTACCTCGCGGCCACGCCGGAGGGGGAGTGGCGCCGGCTCGCGGAGATCATCGCCTCGCAAGCGCACACGCAATTTGAGCTGGCCTCGGCGATTGAATTCACTCGGCGCGATCCCGATCGCAGCATCGACGCCGCGTCCCGCGCGTTGTCCGCCATACTCAGCGGCGACGACGCCTTTGCGTGCGCCCGCGCACTCGATGTCCTTCAGCGATCGAACAACCGGGAACTGTGGTACGCGTTGTGCGAAACGAATGGGGCCGCGAAGAAGCTGGAGTTGGCACGGTTGAACTCCGCCCAACCGGGTGGCAAGCACGCCCGCTGGGCCGTCAACGGGCTGGTCGCGGGCATGGATTCCGATCT
>CAYXEY010000059.1:0-8405 GCA_964464105.1 uncultured Planctomycetaceae bacterium | reverse complement strand
GAGGAACGCCGCGACGGCGTCGGCCAGGCCCGGCGATTCGGCGTCGAGATCACTTCGGCGGAGGATCCTGTGCTGTATCGCTGGCAGAGGCTGGAGAAGAGCTCCGCCCGGGCGGCTTATCTGGAGGGCCTCGCGCTGGCCGGGCCGGGCATCGCCGGCGTGTGGCACAGTCCGGCCATCTCGATTATTGCCCTCGATGTATACAATTCGCGAAACAAGGGCATTCTGGCCGGCTGGAACGCGCTGGTCGCGGCCCATCGCTCGGCCACGCCCGGCGAGACCCGCGGCATGTTCCCCATGCTGGTGGCCCGCGAATCGGCCGACCCGGACCTGCTCGGCCTGAACGCCGTCGCGTCGCATGGCGCGCCGGACGACCGCCGCGCCGCCATCAACAGCCTGCTGGCCCTGGGATATGCCGAGGAGGTGCAGCGGGCCCTCGGGCCGGACGCGGGGCGCGACTGGCCGGTGCTTTTGTCGACAGGGGTCAAGAAAGAGAACGAGCTGGCCATACTGGGTCTGCTGGCCCGATGGTCCGCGGGCGAGTCGCCCGAAATCGCGGCCGCGGCGATGGCGCAGCTCTCTCGCGTTTTGTCGGAGGTGCCGCCTGATCGGAGCTGGCAGGCCACGGCGGCGATCAAGTCGGGCCTGACGCTCGACGCATTGAATGAGTTGAGCTGGGGTGTCGATCCGCTGTCGTCGGCCGCGGCCTTGCGCGTGGCCTATGCAGTGGGGCACATGACCCAGCAGGAGCGGCAACGCGTCGCGGGGGCGGTCGATCGCGCCGCGCGGCTCGACGAGATGCACGACGTGGATCTGCGCCGGGGACAACTGGTTGATGGCTCCTATGGCGTGCTGGCCATCGTGGAGACGACGACGCGAGTCAATATGGAGGCGGGCAAGTCTTACTGGGCCGAGCCGATGCGCACGCTGGTGGAGCTGCCTCCGATTCGGCTGGAGGTCGATGAGACTGAGGACAAAGTCACGGCCCTGCTCAACGGTGCAGCCGTCGGCACGGGCCAGGTGGTCGCCGTTGATCGTGCGATCAAGCCGCTGCCTTACTATTACGGCGTAATGGAAGCACTGGATGGCGATGAGTTCGTGGTGCGGGCCGATGCCGCCACGACGCAGCCGGTTGCTGCTTCGCGTCCCGCCGCCTCAAGACCGGCGGCCGTGCGGGCCGGGCCGATGGTCCTGCCGGACACGCGGGCCCGCTCGGGTGGGACGGGGTTGATTGCCCTGGACTTGGGCGCGTTTGCCGATGCCGTTTCGGCGCGCACCGGATCGGACAAGCTCAACGTCGCGTGGCCGCGGGAGTTTCCGTTGACCTTGCGGTATCACATATGGGGCACCTGGGTCGGCTGCGGCCGAAGGCAGGCCCTTCCCGCAACGGCGCAGCCGGGCGAGACGCGGCTGCTGAATATTATGGTGATTGTCGAAAAGGAAAATCCATAACGGCGGATGAGAGAATCCCTTTCCAAATTAATGATCAATTCACTTATTGCATCTTATCACCATAAAAACCGGTGATTGCAAACGATCGGTGACGTCAAGATAGAAGCTAATCTTGACTTCGTCAGTTACAAAGACGGCCTCCTTTGCTCCTGACCCACCAAGGGCGATTACTTCAACCAATTGACCCCGTGAGGCCATTTTCTTCTTGATTTCACCCAAGTTATCACCGTTCCAAAATTGAGCTTCAAGCCATGTCGCAAGTGAATTTAGCGATTCGCTTGATACGGTACAGCCCGGGCCGACGTCCCAGAGAACTTGTGGCTCCGGTTGTACCGCTACTGCCGGGAGTTCCTGGTCGCTTCTGGCATTTTGCGAGGGTCTACTCGAGAGCGAATCGGGTACGTAATTGCGCAAACTAGGCAGTACAAGTGCAAAAAGGAGTGCGCACGCCAAAGGCAACAATAACAGGAAATGACCTTTTGATGAGATTCTCATGACTGCAAATAGTGTGTAAATCGGGACAGCGGAAGTTATTCATACGTCTTTATTTGCTTCAGAACGACTACGGTTACTCCCGAATCGCCACGCGAGACTTGCCTTCAACCAGCAGGTCATACACCCACGCAACATCGTCGGCAACCAGCCGAATGCAGCCCATCGATTGGTCGCGGCCGATGCTCTCGGGCTCGATCGTCCCGTGGATGCCGAAGCCGCTGCGGCCGACGGCTTCGCCGGTAAGGCCCTGCAGTCCGACCCAGCGCTCGCCGATCGGGTTGTCCGGGGCGTCGGCGAGATAGCGGTGACCCGTCGCGGGATCAATCCACTCGGGGTTCATGAGCTTGTTGCGGACGGCCCAAAGACCGGTGGGCGTGCCCGCGCCGCCGCCGAGTCCGACTCTAAAGCTACGCACGTAGATATCACCGAGGTATACATCCAGCCGATGGTCGGACTTGTCGATCACTGCGTTGAACGGGCCGCGGACCAGCTTAAGGGTCGAATCAAGCCGGACGATCTGCGGATTCTTGATCTGGTTGATGCGGGCCACGAGTTCCGGCGTGATGCCCAGGGGAGCGGCGATCTTGGCCATGGTGTTGCCGGGAACCACCTTATGTTGCGTAACCAGCGGATCATTTGCCACGCGAGCGCGGGAAAAAAGCGTGGTGTCGGCGATGCGAGACAGCTCGGCCCGGGCGTAATTCTCGTCGGCGGCAGGCAGACCCTTGTCGAGCGTCTTCGAGAAGGCGGTGCGTGCGGCAATAAAGTCGCCGCGGGCCAGGGCGTCGCGACCCGCCTTCAGTTCCGTCTTTGCGGAGTCGACCTGGTCGGCTTGAATCTGTCCGAGCATGGAATCGAGGTCGTCGTCCACGCTGGGCGCGGGGGCTGAGGTTTGGATGCCACCAATCGTCGGCTCGGCGGTGTCAACGTCCACGGGAGGCGCATCTGACTCGTCATCCGCCGAGGCGTCGGCTGGTTTGGAGGCGGCGTCATTCGAGGACGGCGGCGCGATCGGCTCGTCCATCGGAATGGGCCTGGGCGGCTCGGCGGGTTTTTTGGCCTGCTGCTGATCGTCCTCTGACGGCGACGGTGGCGCTGCCGATTGCCACGCATAAATGCCCCAGACAGCCGCGGCGATCAGCACGCCCGCGGCCAGCAGCGGCAAGTTACGCTTCGCATTGGTGTTTTCAATGGCCACGGCAATATTCCAAACTATCGCAAACTATCGCGAGAAGCCTCGCTGAGGCTCATCGATCAAATCGGCGAACCGCCTGATCGGTCACCAGCATCTTCATTTTCACGTCGTGGGCGCTGGCCGCAATGTTGTCCACGAACTGGCACTCCAATGCGAACCCGCATGCGGTTCCCTGGAACTCCGGCTTGCCGAGGACTCGGTCATAAAATCCGCGACCCCGTCCGAGCCGGTTGCCATACGGATCAAAACCCAGCCCCGGCACGATCACCAACTGAACGAGATTGATCGGGATTGGCAGGCCGTGGATCGGCTCGCGAATGCCGAACTCCCGTTCGGTGACGTCTTCATTGAGGTCGCGAATCTCGACCGGCACCATCTGGCGGCTCTCCCAACTGATGCGCGGGGCGACCACCTTTTTACGATCCTGCCAGGCCTGGAGCACAATGTCGTCGGTGTCGGCCTCCTGGGGGAGCGACAGGTAGACCATGATGATCTCGGCGCGGCGATACTCGGGGGTCTCGAAGAGCCGCACGGCGGCCTGGCGGGAGCGCTCGTTGATCTCCTCCGGCGCGAGGGAGTTCAGCAGGCCGCGAATCTTGGCTCGAAGTTCCTTCTTCATCGTCGGCTGCCCTGATGGAATAAGACCGAATCTAGGTTAAAGCGGCGGCGCGGCATGTGCAAGCTGCACCGCACGGCGCCGGTTGGTCAAGCGGCCCGCGGGCGTTTCGATGAGCGTGTTAGACTAGGGGCGAACTTGAGCCGTCGCAGGCTCGTCTTGTTGATAGAGGTGCGTCCGGTTTGTCGCTGAACGTCATTCCGATTGTCGCTGTCGCCGTCAGTGCCGCGCTTGGGGCCGCCGGGACGTTCGCTGTTAGACGGCTGTCGACGCGGCGCGGATTCGTCGATCGCCCGGGTGGACACAAAGGTCATAAGACGCCGGTGGCATTGGGCGGGGGCGTGGCGGTTACGCTCGCGGCCACGCTGCCGATTCTGGGCGGCGGCATTGCGGCGTGGTGGCTGGCGTCGGCGCGTCCGGCGTGGCTGCCGGCGGAACTGGCGGTTCAACTGGGCGGCATCATTTCCAAAATGCCCGCGGCGCTGGCGATGGTCGCCGGGGCGTGGGCACTGTGCATCCTGGGCTTGATTGACGACGCCCGAACCGTGCGCCCCCTGACGCGCTTGATCGTGCAGGTGGCGGTGGCTGCGATTCTCGTCGTGGGTTTCAATATTCGACTGCTGTCGCATTCCGGGTGGGCGATTTCGTCGCTTCTGTCGATCGCCTGGATCGTCACGCTGATCAACTCCTTTAACTTTCTCGACAACATGGATGGCCTGGCCTCTGGCGTCGCCATCATTGCCGGGTCGATCTTCGCCATCGCGGCCATGCGTGCCGGACAGATCTTCGTGCCGGCCTGCTGCTGGCTGCTGGTCGGGGCGCTGCTCGGGTTCCTGCCTTTCAACTGGCACCCCGCGACGATCTACATCGGCGACGCCGGCAGCACGGTGATCGGACTGCTGCTCGGCGTATTTACTATTTTGACGACATTCGCAGACCCCGCGCTGGGCATGCAGCCGCTGGGCGTGCTGGCCCCCATGGTGGTCATGGCGGTGCCGCTGTATGACACGATGAGCGTGTTCGCCCTGCGCATCCGCAGCGGACAGCCGATCTGGCAGGGCGATCGGCGGCATTTTTCTCACCGGCTGGTGCGGCGTGGCATGAGCGTGCCGCAGGCGGTGCTGGTGATCTGGCTGGCGACGCTGGTGTGCGGCATGCCGGCGATTGCCCTACCGAAAGCGGATTGGTTCCTCGCGGTCGGCATCGTGCTGCAAACGGTGCTCGTGGTCTGTCTCGTCGCACTGCTGGAATGGTCGGGTGGTCATGGCTCGAACGAAGGCCGGTAAGCCCGATGCCGTGCCGGGTCAGGTTGGAACGGCGATGGCTCGCGCCGAATGGCTCGAACTGGTCGCGTTGTTTCTGCTGCTGGCGCTCATTCCAATCCGCACGTTCGTGTCGGAATCGCATGACTTCGGCACGGCGGCGTGGTTTCGCAACATTGGAGCGCAGACTACTGCGCACCCAGGGCATACGTATGTCTTTATCGCAGTCATCCTGCTCGCGGCGTCGCTGGCTGCCACCGCGCGGCGGTTGCGGGGCATCGGCTGGCAATCGACCGGCCTGATGGCGGGCGGTGTGCTCCTTGCAATAGCGGCTTTGATCTCTACATGGCGAGCGGGGCAAAAGCACCTCGCGATCATCGGCTCGCTCGATTTCCTCGCGCTGCTGTTGTACGCCGCGACCTTGCGGCAGGTGGTTGAACGCGCCTGGCGGCAGCGGCTGGCGATGGCAGTCATTCTGGCGTCCGGCGCGGCGGTGGTGGTCAAGTGCGGCGTGCAGAAGTGGATCGAGCTGCCGGCCACGGTGCAATTGTTCAACGAGCAGTACCGCGCGGCCATGGCCTACGGACAGGAGGATCCGGGGCGGCTTTACGATTTCGAGCAGCGTCTAAAAAGCGGGGCGGTCACGGCGTATTTCACCCATTCCAACGTGCTGGCGGGTTACTTGATCCTCGTCGTGATGGCAGGGATTGGTGCCGCTTCGGCGAGATTGAAACTGCTGGCAAGCGTGAGCGATCGAAGTTCATCGATCTCCGCATGGGCTCCCGGTCTAATCGCGATCCTCGCGGGCATGATGCTGGTGTTCACGCAGAGTAAGGGCGGCACGGCGGCAGCCGTCGGGGCCATCGCATTGTGGGGTGTCGGGCGACTCGTGCGCTCGAATGCCGGGATTTCGCGCATTCTCACGCCGCCGCGCGCCGCCGCGACTGTGTGGCTGGGGATGATCACGCTGTGCGCGACGGCCGTCGCGATCCTTTCGCGCAATCCCGAAGCGCTCGGTCGCTCCATCCTATTTCGCTGGCTCTACTGGCAGGGGGCTCGCGACATGCTGACAGGAGAGGGTTGGTGGGGCGTGGGGGCCAACAACTTCGGTCGCTTCTTCACGCGTTACAAGCCGCTCATCTGCCCGGAGGACGTGCAGGATCCGCACAGCTGGCAGGTGCGGGCGCTTACGGAATGGGGCGCGCTCGGTTTGATCGCGTTGGTTGTGGCGTGGGTCGGTTGGACAGTCGCGACGGCGAGGCGCTGGAGCGTGTCATCAGTTCCTGGTGCGACGGATCAAAGCGCTCCATGCGAAGGCGAGCGCTATCGCGGTATCGGACAGTGGGCACTGGGGTTGTCGTTGGTGACGGGCTTGGCCTGGAGCATCGTCGCCTGGAAGGGCGCGCCGGGTCTGTGGGAGCAGACGGTCCTGATCGCCATCGCGTGCTGGCTGGCCTTTTTTATTATTGTTTCCATTGAAAACCGGGAGCAGCGCCGCTTCTCCACGGCATCGTCGTCGGTCGATGCCTGGGCCCTCGTCGCGGGCCTAGTTGCCTTTCTCATCCACGCATCGATCGATCTGGAGCTGTTCTGGGCCGGTCCGGCAACGCTTTTCATGGCGATGGCTGCAATCGCCCAGGCGGCGAGGTCACGATCTGTCGAGGTGCCGCAACAATCCGTTGCAGTTGCTGCACGAGGGATGCCTCCCATTGCATGGGTCGCGGGTCTGGCGAGCGTCTATATTCTCCTATTCCTCGCCGCGCCCGCGTGGCGGACAGGTTCTAGGATCGATCAAGCGCGCATAGGGTCACGACCCCCAACCTGGCGGGAGTATGCCTTGAGCGAATCGAGTCGCCTCTACGAGGCCGCCATCGAAAGAAACGGGCTCGACGCCACGGCGATCGACGAGTATTCGTCCGAGTTGATCGCCCGTATCGAGACACCCGCTCATTGCGACACAGTGTTGGGCCTGCTCGGCACCTGGCGCAGTCGCGATCCCCAGAACAGCGCCGTGGATCAGCGGCAGAGTGGAGTTCTGGCGAGGCGATTCATGCTGTCTGGCAACGCGCCCGATCTGGATGCGTCGATTTCGCGAATGATCTCGGCCGTCGCAGCGAATCCAACCGCGCCGCAGCGACGGCTCGCGTTGGCGCAGCTGTATGAATTGAAATCGCAGCGAGATCCATCCGCGAAAAAAGACGCGGTGGCGGAATACGAGAAGGCGCTCGACCTGGATGAAAAGCGGGTGCTCGTGTCGAAACCCAATCGCATGACGCCGGCGATGCGCGACCAGCTTCGTGAACGAATCGAGCAACTCGGTCGATGATGTGCGAGGGCCATTCCATGATCGACACCGCGCACAGCGAATCACGAAGCCAGACATCGTCGAGACCCGCCCGGACGGAGGACATCGTCTTTTACGACGGCACCTGCGGACTCTGTCACGCGGCGGTTCGTTTCATTCTGCAGCACGAAGGGCCGGCGTCTGCACGTCCACAGTTTGCCCCGCTCTTTGGCGAGACCTTCGACCGAATGGTCAAACCCATCGTCTCGACACCCGTTCCCGACAGCGTGCATGTCCTCACAGTCGACGGTCGGTTGCTCAATCGCTCGCGAGCCGTGCTTCATTTGTGTCGCCGGTTGGGAGGCGGATGGGCGACGTTGGCCGGCGTAGGGTCGTGGTGTCCAACTGTCTTGTTGAACGTGGTTTATCGCGGGGTTGCCGCAACCCGGCGCATGATCCTCAAGCCGCCTGCCGCCGCCTGTCCGCTCGCCGACGCGAGCAATCGCGATCGATTCCTCCCGTAATTCACAACTCGCCGCGAACCTGAACGTGTCGGCAGTCGTGTTAGCAATGGCTCGGGCGACGGATCGCTCGGTACAATCTCCGCCAAATTGGCAAAGAAGGTGTTGCCTTCTATCGGCGGATTTTGCATAATGCCGCCGCATAGGGTCCGGTAAACATGCCGTCCTCGAACCCCGAGGCCGCGGCCGGAAGTACACAAGCACATAGGACAGGGAGGCTTAGGATGAGCAAGTCGAGGGCATGGGCGCCGGTGGTCGCGATCTTGCCGGTGTTGGCGACCGGCGTCGGATGTGTTTCTCGGGACGAATATCTTCGTACCGATTTCGCCCGGCGCAAGGCGGTGGAGCGCTGCGAAGTGCTCGAGAAGGATCTCGCCGACGAGCGGGCCAAGGCGCTTGCGCTGGAGCAGGAGCGCGAGGGTCTGCAGCGCGAAGTCGGCACCAACGCCGCGCTGGCTTCGACCCTTCGCGACGAGAACTCGCGGCTCGACTCCATGTCAAAGAAATTGCAGCGGCAGATGGACGACGTCCTGGCCCGTGGCATGAACCCTGTTGAAGTCGTGCAGGTTCGCCTGCCGGC
>CAYXEY010000058.1:0-14998 GCA_964464105.1 uncultured Planctomycetaceae bacterium | reverse complement strand
CAATAGGACCGATCGCGGCGCTGAGCATGCTGCCCGGATGCTTCGGAATGATGCGAATGAGGTGCATTGAACTCAAGAATGCGGCTGCATTTGTGCGATTTCAGTTGATCTACGATACCGACGATTGTATTTGAAAGGCATGAAGTCCCGCAAGCGAGAGAATTCGCGGCGTCCAGCCGGCGCGGACGTCACTTGCCGTCCAGCTTCACGCCTGCATTCGCCGCCGCAATCTGCGCCATGTCGACGGTCTGTCCGCACTCCGGGCAGACCCCGGATTGGTTCGCATACAGGCAATACCCGCACGACGTACATGCCCACGGGTCGAGGGTGGCCTTGCGTGCTCGCCGCGACCGCACACCTGCAATGATCACCCCGAGTATGGACGACGAACTCATGGAAACGGCTCCACTGACAATAAGGCCCACCTCGTAATAAGGACTCCGCCGGATTCGCAGCGACTCGACGAACATGTAGTAGAGCAATCCAGTTGCAATGCCCGCAACAGTTCCTGCAGCCAGTCCCAACCAGGGTCGCTTGATTGCAAAATTGGTAATACACGTCGCCATCACGACAAGAATGAAGAAAAAGACAATTAACATCATTTATCGATCTCTGGGTGTCGATCGAGCCACATTAGGATGATTCTTTTACAAGATGACCCTTAATGTCAGCTCGCCGGCGCATCCAGTCGTTCCAACCTCGGCACCACCCGGCTCTCCGCATATCGCAGCGAGCGAATCAGCATCACGCCGAATGCGGCCAGTGCCACGACCATCAGCACGCCGACCAGCCAGTGCCGCGGACGCAGCCGCCGCAGCGACGATGCCCCAGCGATCAACCCAAGCAGCGCAGCGATGACCACAATCGCGTCGTAGCTGGCCCGCTGCCAGTAGCTGCCGCCCAGGTGCAGCCACATGCCGAACTCGTCGAACGTGAGCGCCAGCCCGATGCCGTAGACCGTCGCCGCCAAGCGCAGCCGCGGACCTGCCGGACGCTCAAAAATCAAATAAGCCCCCACCGCCGAGAGCAGCACGATCCCATAATTCAGATGATGCACGTGCGTGCCGCCGACGAAGAGGTACAAATCGGGAATCGCCCGCGACATGATCAGAAAGACCACGATCCGCGCCGCCATGAAGGTCAGCAGGAACGCCGCGAGCACGCGCAGCACCAGACGCCGCCGCTCAACCGCGTGATCGACGACAGCCGGACTGCCTTCGCCCCCTGCCAATTTGTCTTCGGAATCCCGCACGCCGCCTCCCGCCTGTCCCATGTGAGCCACTATCCACCGCGCGCACGCCGCCTGCAAGGGATCGGACCATCTGGCGACCCCCCGCCGCAATCGCTAAACTGACGCCCGACTGGCCGCCATGACCCGCGCCCCACCGGGCGATCGCCACGGGAGGTCGCGGCCCCGACATCAAGAGAGGCACCTCATGAATACGACACTTCACCATCGCCGGGCCGGCGCGGCCCTCACCCTCGCGCTCGTTGCGGCCGCTTTCCACACCGGCTGCGACAAGGGCGCGGCCTCGAACAGCGGCGGCGGCGGTTCGTCCGGCGGGGGCGACACGATCAAGGTCGGCCACCTGGCCAGCCTGACCGGCAACGAGGCCACCTTTGGCCAGAGCGCCGAGAAGGGCATACGCATCGCGCTCGATGAGATCAACAAGGCCGGCGGCATCCTGGGCAAACAAGTCGAGGTCATCACTGTTGACGACCAGTCCAAGAACCAGGAAGTCAACAACTGCATGGTCAAGCTGACCCAGAAGGATCAGGTTTGTGCTGTGATCGGCGAGATCGCCAGCAGCAACACCATGGCGGCGGCCCCCGAGGCGCAGAGTTCCAAAGTCCCGCTGGTCACACCCGGCTCGACCAATCCTTTGGTCACCCAGAAGGGCGACTACATCTTCCGCATCTGCTACACCGACGACTACCAGGGCCGGGCCATCGCTGGATTCGCGGCCAAGCGCCTCGGCCTGAAGCGCGCCGTCACCATGACCGACCAGACCAGCGCCTACAGCCTCAGCCTGACCGACGAATTCAAAAAGGTATTCGAGAAGGAAGGCGGCCAGGTATTGCTCGACGTGTCGTATAAGAAGCAGGACAGCGAATACAACGCCCAGATCAACCAGGCACTCGCGGCCAAGCCGGATGTTCTGGTCCTGACCGGCTATTACACCAACGTGCCCAACATCATTCAGACCGCGCGCAAGGCGGGGTTCAGCGGCGTCTGTGTGGGCGGCGACGGCTGGGACTCCGACGAGCTGTACAAGATGGGCGGCAAGGCCCTCGACGACTGCTACTTTACGAATCACTATTCGCCGGACGATCCCGATCCGCGCATCAAGGAGTTCCTCGATAAGTTCAAGGCCAAGCACAATGGCGCCGTGCCGGATGCCATGGCCGTGCTGGGCTATGACGCAGCCATGGTGGTGTTCGACGCGATCAAGCGAGCCGGTGCGGCCGAAGGCCCCAAGATTCGTGATGCCCTGGCCCAGACGAGCGGATTCAAAGGTGTCTCTGGCGACATCACCATCGACGCCAATCGAAATGCCAAGGATAAGAAGATCATGATCGTCGGCGTCAAGGACGGGAAGCAGTTCCTCAAGGAACCGTGGAAAGGTGAATAGCGAAGCGCCTTAAGGAAATACGTCCAGCAAACAATCTCGCACGTTGAGCCGCCGAACCCCTTGAAGATCATCGAGAACATCATTTCCGGCCTGACGCTCGGCGGCGTGTATGCGCTGATCGCGCTGGGCTATTCACTTGTGTACGGCGTCCTACGGCTGATCAACTTTGCCCACGGCGATGTCTACATGGTCGGCGCGGTTGTGGCCTTCTGGGCCGCGCGATGGTTCGGCTGGACGCAGACCGCCGACCATCGGGTGAGTCCGCTGGTGATGCTGGGCATGCTGGGAATCGCGATTTCCGCGTGCGTGTTTCTCGGCTATTTCATCGAACGGTTTGCCTACCGCCCGCTGCGCAAGGCCCCACGACTGAACTCGCTCATCACGGCCATTGGTATTTCATTCTTACTGGAGAATACGTTCCAGTTGGAAGCGGTCTTTGGCGCCAGCCCGCGGGGCTTTCCGGCCGTGGACTTGCCAAAGTCCGCCGAATCCTTCATGGGCATCAACCTGCGTTTTGAGCAACTGCTTATCCTGGCCGGCACGATTTTCTTTCTGGCCGTCGGACGCTACGTGCTCATGCACACGCGCACCGGCCTGGCCATTCGAGCATGCAGTTTTCACTTCGACAACGCCCGCCTGATGGGCGTCAACGTCAATCGCATCACCTCATCCACGTTCATCATCGGCTCGGCCCTTGCGGCCGTCGCCGGCGTGTTCGTCGGCATGTACAACCACCAGATCGATCCGCTGATCGGCGTGCAAGCCGGCCTCAAGGCCTTCACTGCTGCCGTTGTCGGTGGAATCGGTAACTTGACCGGCGCGGTATTGGGCGGACTCATCATGGGACTGTCCGAGACGTTCATTGGAGCCAGTCCGTACAGCGAATACCGCGATGCGTTTTCCTTCGTCCTGCTGATCGTGATTCTGCTGGTGCGGCCGGGCGGGCTCATGGGCTCGGTCGCCACGGAAAAGGTGTAACCGCGCATGGGCCGATCGCTGCGAAATCTCCTCATCCTCGCCGGCGTCATCGGCGCACCCATACTTGCGCAGTTTCTTTTTGATTCCTTTCGCGTCAGTCCCTACACGCAGTCGATGTTCGTCCGCGTCGGACTGAATATCTCCCTCTCAGTCGGTTTGTGCCTCATCATCGGCTTCGCGGGACAGTTCTCCATCGGCCACGCGGGTTTCATGTCCGTCGGTGCCTTCGTGTCGGGCATTTTCACGATGTATGTGATGACGCGCATCGTCGCCAACGTCTCGCCCGCGACGCTCGATTCCGCCGGCGTGGCTGGACTCAGCGTGCGCTACGCCTTGCTCCTTCTGGTTGTGCTCGTGGGCATGATCGCGGCCACGATCGCCGCGTTCGTCGTCGGCATGCCGGCTCTCCGCCTGCGCGGAGATTACCTGGCCATCGCAACCCTCGGCTTCGGCGAGATCACCTACAACCTGCTGACCATCGCGATCAAAGATCTCCTGGGCATCAAGGACACCGCCTTTTCGTTCCCGGCTGAAGCCGCATTCATGAAGAAGACCGTCAACATCGCATCGTCCTGGATGCTGGCCACCCTGTCGATTTTGATCGTGCGCAACCTGGTCAACTCCACCAGCGGCCGGGCCCTGCCCGCAATTCGCGAAAACGAAATTGCCGCGTCGTCCGTCGGCATTCGCAATACGCGCTACAAGCTCATCGCCTTCGTCGTCGGATCCGCCCTCGCGGGAGCGGCGGGCGTCATGGAGGCCCATTGGAATCTTCAGGTCAATCCGGCCAACTACAATTTCACGCGCTCCATCGAAATCGTCGTGCCCGTGGTGCTGGGCGGATCGGGCAGCCTGACCGGCACGGTCGTCGCCGCGGGCCTGTTCTCCTACTTGCTCGAACGGCTTCGCGAGCTGCCCCCCGAGTATCAGCCCTATCGCCAGATCGTCTATGCCGGGGTGCTGGTGCTCTTCATGATCCTGCGCCCGCAGGGTCTGCTCGGACGCTGGGAACTGAGCGACTTGTGGATCAGGCTCTTCAAGCGCAAGCAAGTGAACTCGCTCAATCCCCAGGCCGCCCTGGTCATGGCCAAGACCATCACCCGCCCCTCCGCCGACCTCAAGCTGCAATGCTCCAACCTCACCATCCGATTCGGCGGGCTCACTGCGGTCAACGGCTTTAACCTCTGCATCGGCCCCGGCGAGATCGTCGGACTGATTGGCCCCAACGGCGCAGGCAAGACGACGTGTTTCAACATGTTGACCGGGGTCTATTCACCCACGTCGGGCACCATTGAGCTGTCGGGCAAGTCCATCGCCGGCATTGGCCCGGCGCGGATTAACAACCTCGGCGTGGCCCGCACGTTTCAGAACATCCGCCTGTTCTCCGATCTGACCGTGCTGGACAATGTGCGAATCGCCCTGCATGCCCACCTGAAGACCGGCCTGCCCTCCGCCGTGTTGCGAACGCCGGCGTTCTATGCGGAAGAGGAAAAAACCCGCCAGATCTCGCTCGAATTGCTGCGCATCTTCGATCTGAATGGTCAGGCCGACGAGATTGCCAGCAATCTGCCGTACGGCGATCAGCGTCGGCTGGAGATCGCCCGCGCCCTGGCCACGCGGCCGCGCGTGCTCTGCCTCGACGAACCCGCCGCCGGCATGAACCCGGCTGAGAAGCTCGAGCTGATGAACCTCATCCGCCGCATTCGCGACCAGTTCCACCTCGCGGTGCTGCTGATCGAGCACGACATGAAGGTGGTCATGGGCGTCTGCGAGCGGATCATCGTGCTCGACCACGGCGAAACCATCGCCCAGGGCCGCCCGGAGGACATCCGCAACGATCCCAAGGTGATCGAGGCCTACCTCGGCGAAGCGGCTGCGGCGTAGCAAATCTGATGATTCAAATATGATCGGATGGCGTGGCCGCGGCCTCTGACGACCATGCGTGATGCCTAGGAATACTCGCACTCGCGCAACGTGACTATCAATGCCCGTTCAAACGGTTCACGAAAGGTTCCACATCCAGCCCATCGACTTGACCATCGCAATCTTAACTTAGAGACGACCCAATGAATTGCGCGTCGGACGGCGAGCGACCGATTCCATGCCTCGGCACGAGACTATGGCATTATGAGCTGATTAACGAAGACGTGAATATCGTCTCCATCAGCTTTGGTGTCGCAGTTGATGTCAGCGATGACGCGCCACGCTTGAGGAGCATGGGGGTCAATCAGCGCAGCGACAAAATATGGCATGTCTGCGGAGTTTATGAACCCATCGGCATTGAAATCTCCCGAGCAGCCAATCTGAAACTGAACAGTGAATTCGGGTGAGACACAGTCGACCTGAGCTAGCAAGGGTTGATTGCCGAAATAGGCAGTAAATTCTCGTGACACGACGTCATTATTAGCGTCTACCGTTGCAGAATCGACAAAGGCCGTAAATTCGTCGGAGATAGCGTCCGTTTGAGCGCGCAATGGCTGGTTTCCGAGATACACGGTGAACTCGCGCGAGTTCGCGTCCGTGATGCCAGCTGAAGCTCCGCCATCAACGTAAACACTGAACTCTCGCGAGACCGCATCCACTTCAGGTCGAAGCGGCTGATTGCCAATATAAACGGTGAATTCGGTGGTGGTTGCATCGGTAATCGGTGGATACGTAGCCTGATCAACATACGCGGTGAATTCGCGAGAGATCACGTCGGTCGGCTGTTGCGCTGCCGCCGGAGTGCACGCGCAGATTATTGCCTCCGCGCCCAATAGGACCAGCAATTGCCACAAATGCCTCAAACAGCTTCTCCCGAGTGGCTCAACTATTGTCAATCACCCGCATTCACTGAGGCGGCATCGATGCCCGGACTTGAATGGCCGAAAAACCATTTGCTAATGGAAGCTGTGCCTGCCAAGTTGAAAACGCATAATTTCCGCTGACAAAGGTGGCATTCACATACTGAACACCGCCCGTACGAGCTGCGACACGCGCCTTAACATCCCATACCGCTACACCGGGCGGGTCAGCACCAGTCGGAATGTTTTTGGCTTCGATAACCAGCGTTTGTGAACCGCTCCCCGCAATATTGACATCTGCCAATGGAAATTCAAATCTAGCAGCCGGATCGACCGGTATGTTCGACCCGCCGAGTGTCAGGACTTTGACGCTCGGCGCGGTGACATTGTCCGGCCAGAGCTGCGCGCTGGCACCCGGAAGTCCAAAACTTGCAACAGGGTTTCCAATGCTCGCAAATGCAACCTGATTTGATTCAATGCGAATTCTGCCTGCGTCTCCACACCCTCCGCCGCAACCGTCACACTCTCCATGCGCTAGAACTTGGCCGCTTCCTTCCAAACGATTACAGACTAACCGGATCGCACCACCTGAACCGTGTGTCAGACAATAAGCACATGTTCCAAGCGAGGGGCCGATCGCATAAACGCCACCATTGATCGTCATCGTTCCCGTACTTGCGATGAGTATCGCCCCGGCGCCTGCAGTACTGCTGCAATTGCAGGTACGACCGCCCGACCCACCAATGAGCGGTATGTTTCGGCTGTTTCCGTAGCCGGAGCTGTAATAGCCTTGACAATGGTTCGCATCACCACCGCCTGGACCCAGTCCCCAGACACCTGACGAACCGCCCCCTCGAAATCCACCTGGACCGGGTACTTGGAGACCCAGGTCATAGTCACCACGGGGAGAAACATTGACCAGCCCGCCGATTGAAACAGTACCACTCACAAGCCAAACCACCGGCGGATTCCCGGGCTTATTGGGCAAATGAAGGAAATCTCTGTTCCGAAAGGTTACATTCACCCCGCTAGGAATATTCACTGAGGAATAACGAAAAACAACCGCCCACTGTGTTGAGTCGTAAACCCCTGTACCTAGCCCGGGACTGGGATGCGTCCCATTCCAGGCCCCATCTGGCGCCTGCGCTAGATCTATCTCAACACTGCTAGTGGGGTTGAACGCCCCGTCAGACCCATCGGCCCCCGGCACCACGACCTGCCCACGGGCTGTCGACACGCAGAATAGACAAAAGGTCGCAACAAAGGCCTTCGCGAATCGCATTTAATTCCCCTTTTTCACGAGTATTCCCAACGAAACGGCGGCGCGGAGGCGCATTTCCCCCGCATGCGGGTTGCTTCCCCTATCCCGGAAAGCGACAATGGCCCAGAAGTGCGCACCGGTCGAAGCCTGATCCGGTGATTTCGTGCCGGATTCGCGTCCATGAAACGGGCGATGGAGGGCTTCGGAGTGGCTGGATTGCCGACCATAACCGATGGAATCCAGGTTCCTCCGGACCGGGAAGCGCTTTTCAAGCTTGCATACGACGAGCTTCGCTCACTTGCGTCGGGCTACCTGCGTACCGAGCGGCGGGGACATACTTTGCAGACCACCGCCCTCGTGCATGAGGCATTCCTGCGGCTCTTTCATCGAGGCGGCAATTCATGGCCCAACGTCGCCGCGTTCTGTGCTGCGGCCGCGACCGCCATGCGCCGGGTGCTGGTGGACCACGCCCGAAGTCGAAATCGCCAGAAACGCGGCGGCAAGGACGTCCAGCGCGTGGTCCTGGATACGACGAACCTGATCAGCACCGATGACGCGCTCGACCTGGTCATGCTCGACCAGGCTCTGGCGGAGTTTGAACGCCTGGAACCGCGGGCCGCTCGCGTGGTGGAGCTCCGGTTCTTCTGCGGGTTGACCGAGGAGGAAACCGCCGAAGCGCTCGCGATGTCTCGGCGCACCGTGTCCAAGGACTGGCGGTTTGCCCGTGCATGGCTCCGCGAGCGACTGGATCGGGACGGAGTCGGCGATTAGCGGCCCGCAATTGAAAGGACCTTGTCGTGCAAGCACGACACAACCAGATTCGCGAGATCTTTGATGCGGCCACGGCGCTCCCGCCGCTGGAGCGCGACGAATTCGCGATTCAAGCCTGCAACGGCGACGAAGCGCTGCGCTCCGCCGTACTCTCGTTGCTCCGCCATGATGAAAACTCCTGGCACGCGCTGGACAACAAAGCCGGGACTGATGGATTTGACCCTCGAACCCTATTCGACCGAAGCAGCTCGATCGAATCCGCCGGTGACACCGGCGCCGCGCGCTCTTCCCATTTTCCAGAACGCATCGGCGGCTTCCGCATCCTGGACGAACTGGGGACCGGCGGCACGGGAGTCGTTTATCGAGCGGAGCAGCAATCGCCGCGGCGCATTGTTGCGCTGAAGACCATTCGGACCAGCATCGTGTCGCCTCGCACTCGACAACGGTTTCGAGCCGAAGCGGAGATCCTGGCCAGGCTTCGGCATCCCGGAATCGCCCACGTGTACGAATCGGGCGTCATGAGTACACCGACCGGAGATATTCCGTATCTGGCCATGGAGCATGTTGAAGGCCAGCCAGTGCTTCAGGCCGCAAAGCAAGGGAGCCTCGACACTCGCGAGCGTCTCACACTGATGGTTCGGATTGCCGAGTCCGTCACCTTCGCTCATCAACGCGGCGTCATCCATCGCGACTTGAAACCCGCGAACATTCTGGCAGCGCCCGGACCCTCCGGAGAGTTGCAACCGAAAATCCTGGATTTCGGTATCGCAAGGCTCTTGGACAATGCGGAAGCGATCGAGCTGCCCGCAACGATTGCAGGCGAGCTGCTCGGCACGCCGGGCTATATGAGTCCCGAGCAGCTTCGTGGGCTGCCCGACGAAGTGGACACGCGGACTGACGTTTATTCACTCGGCTTGATTCTCTTTGAATTGCTGGCAGATCGTCCGGCGTTTCTCACCGGGGACGCATCGTGCGTCTCGGAGCGCTTGCGAACTCCAGGCCTCAGACCACCCCGCCTAGGCTCCGTATGCCGGAATCTGCGCGGCGACATTGAGACAATAGTATCCAAGTCAACCGAAGCGAATCTGGATGCAAGGTACCCATCCGTATCGGAGTTTTCGCAGGACATTCAGCGGCTGCTCGGCGGCCACCCCATCCTTGCGCGCAGGCCCAGCCCACTCTACGTGTCCGCCCGGTTTGTCCGACGTCATCGACTTGCGACGCTCGCGGCTGTCGCCCTTCTTATCGCAAGTTTCGTTGGGGGTGCAGGCGTCTGGAAGGCGAGGGAGCAACGCCTCGATATTGCCATCGGCCTGGCCAACGCGGGACTCGAAAAGGGTCTGCGAATGCAGCGAACCATCGGCGAAAGCAGCAAGCGCGGCCCGATGCTGGAATTGCTTGATTCACAGACGGATGCGCTGTTCGCCCTGGCGCCGAATGACACGCGCGTCATGGAGATAAGAGCGGCGGTGCTGACGGAGCGCGGTTACGCGGCCTTGAGCGACGCTCAATATGAAATCGCCTCGCGCTGTTTCGATGATGCGTTGCGACTGCAGCGCGTGCTTGCGGACATAGAACCATCATTGGAGCACAGGCTGGAACTTTCAAGAGCGATTGTGCGTATCGGTGATACAGCCGGGGCCGCCGGAGACGCTGGAACTCGGGCAAGGTGTTACAACGAGGCGCTTCAACTACAGGAAGCACTTGCTGTCGAGGCCCCAGAAGATCTGCGCGTCGCCGGAGCACTGGGCTGGAGCTACGAGCGACTCGCGGGCCTGCTGAATAACACAGGGCCCGATGCAACGGAGCGCTTTGCTTTTCTGACCAGGCAAGCCGCCGTCTTTGAGCGCTTCGGCAATCGCGCAACGGTGGATGAAATTCGGGGACTCTCAATTGCCTACGCCAATCTGGCAATCACGAGTTTGTCCGGCGGCCGGCTCGCTGAAGCCCGCAATTTCTCTTCGCTGGCCGTTCATCATGCCCATGCAGCAGTTGACTTGTCCCCCACTAATCGACATGCACTCGTCGCATTAGCCGGTGCGGAACTGGCACATAATCGAACATTTGCAGCCATTGCTCCCAAGGCGGAAATCTCAACTGCGATGGAAGAGGTCGTACAGCGCGCGAGCAAATTGCTGACCTTGGACGAGGGTGACCACGAGTCGCGCCGTATACTCATTGCTGCGCTGTTCTTCGCCGCCTGGCAAGCCGGCGATGCAGGCGACGCATCAAGATCTGAGGAGTACGAGCGGCTTGCTAAATGGCACTGCGACAAATTGTCGGTAGTTGCTCCATGACACGGACAATGCCACTGCCACAATGTAAGCGTAGAATGAATGATCGTGTCCCGGGCGCAATGTCTGGGCCGGCGTAAAAGAGTTGCGGGGCGTTGGTGGGCAAACAGCAACGCACCGATGGCGAGCGTGCAATGCGATTTCTCCCATTGCTTGCGCAATCGGCCGCCTGCGCCCCGTGCAGGTGCGCTCAATTGCGCGCTGTTTGCTGGGCCGCCGCGGCGGTCCTGCTGGTCGTCGCGCCCGTTCACGCCATCGACGAAGAGGCCGTCAACCGGGCCATCGAGCGTGGCAAGCGGGCCTTGCTCGAAGCCATCACCGACGTCGCCGAAATCGAGTATCAATCTCCGCAGGCCAACAGATCCGTCAAAGTGCGCGGCCGCGTGCAATCCGAAAATGCTACGGCCGTCGTCATCATCACCACGGATGACAAACGACTCGTCATTCAGAGGCGGTCAATCACCCGCTACGTCAAGGCTGGGCACGTCAACCCCGAGGAGCAGGACCAGTTCTTCAGCGGCCCAACCTCGCTCGCCGTGCTGGCCCTGCTCATGGCCGACGTGCCCACGACTGACCCGACGCTTTCGCTCGCCATCGAAGCCATCGCAACGGACGATACGCAGCGCATGGGAACATATGTCCGCAGCCTGCGGGCTTGTGTATGGGGCGCGCTGCTCGATAGGCCGATCAGCAAGCCGCACCGTGTTCGCTACGGCAAGCTGCTGCGCGACGACGTCCAATGGTTGACCAAGGCCATGAAGGAGCATGGCAATTGGGACTACGACTCCGGTCGACGCGGGGCCGGTCGGAGCGACAATTCCAACGGACAGTTTGCCGTGATGGGATTGTTCGCCGGTTCGCTGGCCAATGTCGAAATCCCGAGGACGATCTGGCGGGCGATTGAACGGCACTGGCTCGACACGCAATACCCGGGCGGCGGCTGGAACTACGGCGTGGAGTCGCTGCCGCCGACCTCCTCGATGACCGTAGCGGGATGCAACAGCCTGTTCATCCTGCTCGATCGGCTTTACTCCCGCGCCGACCAGAATTACGTGATCTTCGAAGGCGCCCGTCCGCAGAAAGCCCAGCGCGACGCGATGGAGAAGGTGTACAAGGCCATAGAGAGCGGCGATGAATATCTGAAAAAAGATGGCCCCAACATCCGCGCTCACGAGGGATACGAGCTATTCGGCCTCGAACGGCTCGGCCTGGCCAGCGGGCGGGCGCGCATCGGCGGCGTGGATTGGTTTCGCGAATATGCCGACGCCGCCGCCAACCGCGAATGGGGCTCGAGCCCGATCGGCGACTCCTTCGCCCTGATTTTTCTCGTGCACGGCCGGGCCCCCGTGCTCATTCAGAAGCTCGAATACGGCGACGCTGCACAGTGGAATTACTACCACCGTGACCTGTCGGCCCTGTCGCGCTACTGGACGCGCGCCTTCGAGCGGCTTTGCCGCTGGCAGCGAATCCCCCTCAATGCCGATCTCATTGAGATGCAGGACGCACCGATGCTCTACATCGCCGGTCGCGACGAATTGACCCTGCCCAAGTCGACACTGCAGACCATCCGTGCCTATGTCGACGCCGGCGGGTTTGTGATCCTTCATGCCGATTTGGCCAATCGCAAATTCACTACTTCTGCGACACGCGTCTTCGAATCGCTCTTTGCCGACTCCAAGATGAAATTTGAGGAGCTTCCCCCCGATCATGCAATCTTTCGCTGCTTTCACGGCGGACCCGATTCGAAATGGAAAAGACCGATTCGCATCTTCGGCATGGATGACGGAAGCCGCACGCCGGTCATTTTGTTCCCCGTCGACATCGCCGGGGCCTGGCATCAGAGCCGCGATGACAAGTTGGTTGAGCTGTTTCGCATCATGTCCAATGTCCGCACCTACGCGGCGCCGCCTTACAACGAGCTGCCGTCGCGATTGCGTCCGCGCGAAATCCCGCGCCGCTTTGACGAGCCTTGGGCGAAATTGACCGTGGCCCGGCTGGCGTTCACCGGACCCTGGAACCGCCACGGCGATGTATGGCACCGCAGCGCTGATGCGTTGCTGCGCTACTCCGGCATTGAGATTCACGCGGGAAAGACAGTGCGTGATGGGGAGGCCGTCCCCGCAGGCGTGAAAGTGCTGCATATCGCCGTACCGGTCGACACCAGGCTTTCCGAATCATCGCGAAATCACATCAAGGCATTCGTCGATGCCGGCGGACTGGTGTTCATCGACGGCGTCGACGGGGGCGCGGACGCAGGCCTGGCGGTTCGCAACCTCCTGCGCACGCTCGACTTGGGGACGCCCGAACTGCTTCCACGCGACCATGAAATCCTCACCGGTACGGTGCGCGGAGGACGCCCGCTGGCCGGCCTGCTCTCGACCGCGGCCGGGGCAGGGCTATCAACGGGCGGCGCCCCGCCCCCCATCATGGGCGTCGTCCGCAACGGACGACTCTGTGTGGTCGCATGCCCCTTCGACATCACTGCCGCCCTGAGCGGCTGCTTCATCTGGAATCGCGTCGGGTATCGTCATGAAGACACCCGTCGTATCATCGGGAACATTCTCTCCTGGAAGGCCGGCGAGCGATCCAAGGACAATGGCTGATGACCGCGTCCTCTGAAAATAGACATGGCATGTTGATCCATGGCGGAGCCATGGGTGATCTCGTGCTCACCCTTCGCGTCGCCGCGGCGCTGCAACAGGTCTCGCCCCGCATCACGCTGGTCGCCCGGAACGAGCTCGCCCACCAATTCGTTGGAATTGCCGGAATCGAGCAGGTCATCGATATCGAATCGAGCGGGTTCCACGTTCTGTTCAGCGACGCGCTCCAACCGTCGGACCTGCCGAAGAACCTCAATCCCACACACGATCCCATCATCAACATGCTGACCGGCGGTCGCGTGGGCGAGAATCTCAAGTTCATCGGCATCAAGAACGTCATCGACCTGGACCCCAGTCCGCGTGACGACGACACCCGTCACATCACCGAGCAATGGCTGGCTGAGCTTGAAAAGCACGGCATGACCAAACCCGCGCTCATGCCCACGCTTGAGATTTCCAAGACCGATCTTCGCCAGGCGCGGCAGGCCCTGCGCCACGCCAGCCGCGATGAATCCCGACCCATCGGTATCATCCATCCCGGCAGCGGCGGACGTCGCAAATGCTGGCCGCAAATGCTGGAATTTGCCGAGCGCATTCACGAAGAACATGCGGCCGTCGTGTGCCTGCTGGGGCCGGTGGAAGCCGAGATCATGCCCGACGCCGAGAAGGCCGAGTGGGCGCGCCGATTTCCGATTCAATGGTCGCCGATGAACGGTCTCATTCCTCTGCTGAGCGCCGCGGATTTCGTCGTCGGCAATGACAGCGGCATTTCTCACCTGGCCGCCCTGACCGGCACGCACACCCTCAGCATCTTTGGACCCACCGACTCGCGGGTGTGGTCACCGATCGGACCGCGTGCCGCCACGGTGGCTCCTCGTTCGCGGCGCGGCTGGCCAACTGTCGAAGACGCCATGCAAGCCTTTGTCGACCTCGGCGGCGGCGGCTTGGACCCGCTCGGTTCGATTGATATAGTCAACCCATGAGCGACGCAGTGATCCGACCCGCGACCTTCGCCGAGCGGCGCGTGGCGCTGCGCCTGTCGCTGGCCTTCCCACAGCTCACGGGGAGCGAACTAGAACATCAGGTCAACGGGTTCATTGAACATTGCCGCGCATTGAATCTCAGTTACGACCGCCAATTCCTCGCCCTCGCCGGAGGCCGTCCGGTCGCGGCCTGCACCTGCATCGCCTGGCCGGGGCGCACCGGCATGCTCATGCTCGGGCCGGGCCGCACGCCCGCCTTGAAAGCGACACTGGTCAATTTAATTGAATTCACCGTTCGCTCATCCGCCGGCGACGGGATCAGGCTCTTTCAGACGCTGCCCATGCCCGACGATGCCGCGATGGAATCGGCCCTGCTCGGTGCGGGCTTTTCGAATCTTGCGGTATTGCATTACATGGAAAAACCGGTCGATTTCCTGGACGCCCCCCAATTCGATTGGCCGCGCGGACTCAATGCCGCCGATCTTGCCCTGGAAGGGTACGACGAAAGCAACCAGGCCGACTGGCGAGCCCTGATCCTGAAGACTTACGACGAAAGTCTTGATTGCCCGGGGTTATCAGGACTTCGTGAGATGGACGACATCCTGGCCGGACATCGTGGCGCGGGGCTTTACGCGCCGCACCATTGGCTCATGCTTCGCTACCGCGGCGAGCCGGCGGGCGTCATGATGCTGACA
>CAYXEY010000057.1:0-15001 GCA_964464105.1 uncultured Planctomycetaceae bacterium | reverse complement strand
GGCGCCCCGTGAAGTCGCTTTGCCTGCGTTCACGGGCACTCGATGGGGTGGTGGGGGATCGGGGCGAGCACCGCACGCACCGCTGGGGGAACAGCGGGCGTGGGCGATCGGCGATCCGGATGCGACGGCCGGTGCCGCCGCATCACAGGCCGGGCCGGTGAAGGCCCGGCGCTTCTCGGGTCAGGCGGCCGCGCGCGTTGTTTTTGCGCTGGGCGAGGCCTGGGCTTCAGTGGATGCGGGTAACGGGTCGGCCGCAGACTGGGCCGCCTGTTGCTCGAAGGCCGTGTGTGCCGTCGTGAACTCGGTTTCCCTAGCCAGGCGGCGCACCTGGGCCACAGCCGGCTCCTTGACCACTTCGGGCAAGCATTCGACGGCGATGTCGCTGCCGTGACGCAGACCCTTCTGAAGACTGCGCAGCGGCCGGACGAACAGGCCGTGGCACAGCCAGCGGACGAACTGACCAATCCGCTTGTTGCGCGCCTGGCGGGCCTTGTGCTGACGCAGCGATTCCTTGCAGCACAGGTATAACGCCAGATGGGTACGCTTCATTTCGGGATCGGACTCGAGCTGGGCCATGACTTCCGTCGCGATGGCCGAATCACGGCCGACGCGTTGGTAGAAGCCGACCCAGGCACGCTCTTCCTCGGACTCGATGCCGGAGCGCCGGGGACGAGGACGGGATTTCTCAAGGGACATGGTGTTTTCTCCAATGACGAACAGAGGGAACACCTGTCCCTGAGCGGGGAGGCGGTGGACTCCCCGGGGTTGCACGGACATGCGACGCTGCTAAGCTGAACGCTCACAGGTCAAGAGGTGCCCACACATGCTGCGTGCAGGCGATGCACTACGGTTCACGCCCGACGAAATCGATGCCTTCCGAAAACTCGGTCTCGACTTCGACGGGGCGCGAACACAGAACGACATCGACCAGGCATTGGCCCGATGGGCCGATACGCTGAACGATGAACGTCCCGATCTGCTGGAAAAGATCGCTGCGGCAATGGCGAAGGCCAGGGGCATCCCGCTACCCGCGCGCTTGACGCGGATACGTTGATGCGGCGTGCCTGCCGTTGTCCTCGGCAATCCTCATCCAGCGGTCGGCGATCCGGTCCAGGTAGACCAGATCGTCGGCTTCGATCTCGCCCGACTCTCGCAAGCGGGCGATCACCTCCTTGACCAGGGACGGATCGTCCTTGGCCAGTTGGATCACAGTGGCGGCAATGCGCCGGCGGTAGAGGCTGATCGGCATGATCAGCCTCCTGACGCGCGGTACTCGGAAGCGCAGCCGGAGCGCCCGGGGGCGTTGGGCTGCAGCTTCAGCAGCGCCGGCACGGCGGGCGTGCGAACAGCGGGCGTCCGGGCATGTCCGGAGCCTCCCAGCAGCACGGCGACCGGGCGCGACTCTCTCGTTACAGGGATTGCGAACATGGTGTTCTCCTTCAGGAATGAAAGGGAACACCCATCCCTGGCGGGGAACTTGGGGTTCCCCGTTCGGGATGCTCCGCCGTGGACGGCAGAGCGGCTCGGCGACGTGCCAGGCGGCACGTGCAGGATGAAGGCCCACGGTTCTTGCGAACGGGGCCTTCGCTCGATGCCGATCGACCCGAAGGTCGCGCGGCAGGACACAGCATTCAGCCGGGTGGCTGAACAAGACACACGGCCATGGACATGGCCGGACCCGATCGACGCCGGGTATCCTTGAGGCAGGTAACGACTGCGACGCCAGCAGGGCTGGACTTCAGGGCGACCGGGGTCGCCGATGAAGGCTGTGTAGACACGATGTCCACAGAAAGCCCTTGCAGTATTACGCAGGGCTTATCCGGGCTCAAGCCAGCGATCTGACTTGCCACCCGCAAGCGTCAGGGAGGTCAGGGGATTTGCTTGATGAATGTGCCTCGGATAGAAACAGGCAATTCCACCTTGAGACGTTCGCAGACCACACGCCGCCTTGAGTCAGACTACGTTGTGCGGGACATCACTTCACTTAGCCACTGTTGCACATCACAACTGACCACCCAAATTCGTCATCCTGACCACGCTGATGTCATCTGATAGCAACCTGCCGTTGCTCGAAGATTCCGGAAAGCAACCTTTCAAGCGGCGGCTGTACCCTGAAAACTGCTGAAAGGCCAATTCACACTCCTCGGCCATTGCCGACGTTCGCCAGGCTCTCCGTGGCGGTCAGCAACGCACCGCTTACCTGCCGCTCAGCCGTAGATGGTGCTGAACGGCAGCTTTTCTATTCAGCGAACGTGCCTTTCGACCCATTCCGGTCAGACAGCTTTCTCTAAACCAGTCAGTCAGCCAATCACAGATTTGGCGAACTGGAGTGCCATCAAGCGGCCGTTGGCGACCTCAACAGATTCGTCAACGGCGAGCCAGGGCACCCACATAGGGTGGAAATCGCAACATGTGTCCAGCGGGCTTCATACGGCACGCCATTTTCTTGCAACGGTTTTACTGCCTGAGGAGGTCAGCCGAGGGAGATTGCTCCTTTCGATTGAGGAGCGGCCGCGGCAATCTCTCTTGACACTCCGCGTTGGATCATGCATATTTCATTTTAGATTTCGGGCAGTTCCACGTATGCGGGCCTCCCTGATTGGAGTGGGTTCGCTATGGTCGCAACTTTCAACCTTGGGAGTAGGAAATGGCTGACGACATGAACAAGGATGGTAGAGTCAAGGTTACAGGGCGCCAAGTCTTGGACTTCGAACTTCTGGACGACCAAACCAAGAAGGCGGTCATCAAGTGCATCCAAGACAAAGGCAGGATCTCCGTGGTCATCAACGAAATCGGAACTGTCTCCGATAAAACTGAGGGCGCCTTTCGCCAGCTGATCGACTGACAGTCCAGCGCGTTTCGCGGAACCATGTTGAAGACCGCAGTGGGCATCGCCCATGCGGACTATGCCCAAGGCCTCGTCCGCACCAACCCGGGGCTGGTTGACTTCGTTGAGATTCCGTTCGAGCAATTATTTCGGGTGCCTTCGGCGATCGAGATCAAGTCGCTCGTACCGGTGGTGTTGCATTGCGCGTCACTCTCAATGGCGGGCGACGTTCCGCCAGATGAGGAGTTGACGAGTGCTCTGGAGCGCTGGGTACGTGAAACGGAAACGCCCTGGCTCGGTGAGCACTTGGCGTATGTGCGCGCCGACGGGCGCATTCTGGGCGGTGCTGCGCACGAAGCCCTACTCGACGCAAGCGCGCCTTACAACGTCGGCTACACGGTGAACCCGCAGTACAGCGCACCGATCCTCGAACGCGTTGTAGCGAATGGCGAAGCTTGGTCGCAACGCTTGGGCATCCCGGTTTTGCTCGAGAACGGGCCAACCTATTTCAGTATGCCGGGCAGCACGATGTCGCAATTTGAGTTCATCCAGGCTCTGTGTAGACGATCAAAGGGGCTTGGCTTGCTGCTCGATCTGTCCCACCTGATGATTACGTGTGCGAACCTTGGGCTTGATGCAATGGAAATGCTGCGCCTCTTGCCGCTCGAACGCGTCGTCGAAGTGCATGTATCCGGCATCCAATCCGAAGGTGGCATGTCCTGGGACGATCATGGAAAGCGCGCACCGACGAACGTCTTCGAATTGCTGGCAGCCCTTCGATCACGGGTGCAGCCGCGTGCGGTCACACTCGAATACAACTGGGACGCAGGTTTCCCGCTAGACGCGGTGGTCGAAGACGTGAGCCGTGTCCGGGAAATCATGGCTCCAACGTCATAATGAGCCCCGACCAGACCCAGGCGCTTGTCGCAAAGTGCATCGTCGACCCTACCTTTCTTGCGCAGGTTGTGAATTCTGCTGCTTTGGCTGAGCGTTCCGATGTCACTTCTGAGTTTGCTGCCGCGAAGGAACTCGGCGCGGAGGAATGCCAGCGGTTGCAGCAGTTTCAGGGATTCATCACCAAAGTTAAGCACAACGCGCTACGTCGCGTCCTACCGAACACATTTCGGCTTCTTTCTTCCACCGGACTGGAGTTGCGATTCTTCATGTACTTTGCAAAGGCCTACATTATCGCCCGACAAGCTGGGCCGTTGCCTTGCGCCGAGCATCTTGATCTACTCGGGCCAGCCTTGGCAGCATTCCTTGGTGACACTGCGGATGTAGATGCGTGCACCCTGACGATGGAAATGTTCGAGCATGAGCGAACGCTGCATGACTTACCGCTTAGCGCGGCTGCCGCCGCGGCAAACACACGCTGGGTTGCAATCGGCAACTGCGTAGTCGTCCAGCGACACTTCGACGTGGTCGCGCTGGCTGAAGAATTGCAGACCGGACACAGCAGCGTGTGTCCGCGTCGGCGCACTCACTATCTGCTCTATCAAGCACTGCCTGCCGACGCGACCACTCGCATTCGCGAGGTAGACATGCCGACCGCGCTCATCTTAAATCAGCTCCTTGCGGGACGCAGCGAAGCAGATATCGCACAGCAGATGTCTGCGACGATCGGTTGCGTCGTAACTGCGGAGGAGATCGGTGTTTTCGCGGATGAGGCGATTGACGCAGGCATCATTGCTGAACCGGCATGAAAGTGCTTTTGATCGACAATCTGCTGTTCGAGGGTGGAGTTGAGCATCCGCGCTTCGATCTACAACCACATCTCGGCCTGATGTCCTTGGTGGCGGTGCTCCGCATCCGTGGCATAGAGGCCGAGATCTATGACCCTAAGCGCGATCTGACGAACGGCGAATTGGCGTTGAACGGTAATCTCTACGACGACGTTGCAGCACGCATCGCAGCGCGCAACGCCGATATTGTTGGCTTTACCGCGCTTGGCTGCAACTTTCCCTTCGTTGTACGCACGGCTCAGCGATTGAAGGTTCTGCGACCCGGTCGGCCAGTGCTGCTCGGAGGGCCGCATGCGTCGATCCTACATCGCGAGATTCTTGAATGCTTCGACTGCTTCGATGTGGTGGTTCGACACGAGGCTGAAGAGACACTGCCTCGTGTGCTCAACGCGCTCGCTGGCAAGGGCTCGCTACTCTCGGTCCCTTCGACGACTTGTCGAACTGCGAGTCAGTCGGTTTTCAGCAGCGGCGGTGCCGGCGTACTCGAAGACCTGGATTCGCTTCCGATGCCAGCGTATGACGCCTATCCAATTACGCAGCTCGGACTCGACGAGATCCGCATAGAGGCCGGACGCGGTTGTCCCTTCAGTTGCACGTTCTGTTCGACAGCCACCTTCTTCGGGAGGCAGTACCGGCTGAAGTCGCCTGCTCGGCTGCTTGACGAGATGGACGCGCTGCACGCGACATACGGATTCAGGTCGTTCAAGCTCAACCATGATCTCTTCACCGTGAACCGCACGAAGGTGGAGGCATTCTGCGCCGCAGTGAGTAGTCGAGGCTATGCTTGGAGCTGCTCAGCGCGCATGGACTGTGTTGACGAAAGCCTTCTCGTGCAGATGAAAGCAGCGGGCTGCCGGCAAATCTATTTTGGCGTTGAGACCGGCAGCGACCGCATGCAGCACATCTCACGCAAGAAGCTGGACCTGGCGCTTGTCGCCCCGACGCTCGACGTCACGGAGCGGCTAGGCTTACGCACGATCACTTCGTTTATTGCCGGCTATCCACAGGAAACGCGAGCCGATCAGGAAGCAACGTTGGACCTTGTCGCGAACCTGCACGTGCGTCCTGCCGGCCTGAACATCGGCCAATTGCACTTACTCACGCCCGAACCGGGCACAGCCCTCATCGATGAATTTCGAGATCACCTGGCCTTCGACGAGCATGTCTCCGAGTTCAATTTCCCAATGCTCGATGCGGCAGACCGTATGCTCGTCGGCAAGTTTCCGACGCTGTTTCCAAATCATCATTACTTTCCAAGCCTCTTGCCACGACTTCGCAATGTATTTGTAACGACACTGTGGGTGACGCTGTACGAGCTTGGCCGCGATACCATGCGTTGGCTGCTAAGCCCGTTCGACGGCCGCCTGAGTCAACTCGTGGAAGAGGTGTTCGAGTACTTGCAGAAAGTTCGGCCAGAGAATCCGGTTGCCGACGTGCAGGCCTTGCTCGCCTTCGTCGAACACCGCTTCGGGCGCGATCATCCGACGGTATCGGTGCTTCGATTTTCGACATCTCGAGCGCGCCTGCTACGTGCGGCGACTCCGCCGCCTGTTCAAGAGGCGAATACTGTGCGCGCACCTCAGGCTTCAGACGATGAGGACGCTTTTGTTCTGTCACAGCAAGTTGCATTGCTTCTCGATATCCACGACGTGCCGACGCTTCTTTCGTCGCAGTCGCGCCCGACTGGGCCTGGGTGCGACGAGCCGGTCCCGGGGGACCCTGGCCCGCGGAGCGACAAGCTCCTATTAATGACTGCGCAGGGCCTGCGCCTTTTCGAACTCGGCGCCGAGACGGCGCGGTGGCTGGCGCGGTTTGCCACGCCCCGTCGCTATATTGAGTGGGACTCCACGTCGGCGGTCGCAGACAGCGCAATACCAATGCCCGAAGACATAAGAATGCTCGTCGATCTTGGCGTACTAAAGTTGGCTTGGGCGCAATCGGGTGCCACATGACCACGGACACTCAGCAGGATTTTTTTGGTGCGCTTGAGGGCTACTATCTGGTATCAATCCTGGAGGGCCTGCATCGGGCCGGCGTGCTAATTGAATTGCGCGCAGGCCGTCCAGTTGACGAGGTCGCACGAGAATTGGGTTTTGACTCGGTCATGTTGCGTGCAGTCGTCGCTTATGTGCAGAAAAGATGCTGTGGCGTCCTGCTGGACAACGGCGCAGGCTTTACGCTGTCTGAGACCTCCTCCGACCTCCTCGATGCGCCGTTTTTAAAACATTTGCTTGATCAGTACGTCGGTGCTTTTGGCCCTTGCCTCACCGACTTTGAGCAAGTGCTCGCCGATCGGGCTGTTGGGGCGCGACGCGTGAACTGGGGTCGCCATGCCCTTGCCTTCTCTGGCAGCGACCGTGGGGCCACTAACGATCTGCCGCTGACACTCTTCGCCCAACTCGGCATCGAGAGGGTCGTAGACATCGGCTGCGGAGGCGGTGGCCTATTGCTCGACTTCGCTGCGCAGTGCCCATCGGCACGCGCCTGGGGCATAGATTCAAACCCAGCCGCGGTGGCGACAGCGAGGCACGCATCCGCTGCTGCGGGGTTGGCGGATCGTATAATGTTCTGCGAAGGTGATGCGTTCGATGTTGCCACGCAGCTTGGGCCTGAGGCCCTAGAAGGTGCACAGGCTATTGCCGCTTTCAACGTCGCCAACGCATTTTTCGGCGACTCGGAATCACGAGGAATCAGCGTATGGTTGCATACGCTCAGGCAAGCATTTCCCGACCGATTTCTGCTACTGGGCGACTACTACGGGCGCCTAAACCGTGACCGGGACGGCGCCAGCCATCGTTATCGCCGAGCCCTTCTCCATGACGTCGTACAGGTCTTGTCGGGACAGGGTGTACCGCCAGCGGATATCGATGCTTGGCGCCAAATTTTCGCCTCGGCGGGCTGCACGCTCGTAAAGGCGTTCGAAGGCGAGCACGACGAGGTGGCGCACTTCGTTTACCTTGTCCAGCTTTGATGCGGATAGCTACGCACCGCGTTGCAGCGCCACTGCTTCGGCCAACGTTAATGGCAGCAAGTCGGCCTGCTCACGCACTGTTAGCGACAGAATTGAGAGCGCGCGTTCGCGCAACGTGACGATCAGCGCTGTCAAGTCGCCGCAATAAACCGATGGATTCTCAAACCCGTTTGCACGCGCATAGCGATGCGATAGGTAGCCACCGCCGCAAATCTGATTGATGGGACAGCGCCGGCACTGGGCACAAATAGCCGAGTGACTTGCGTGATAGAGCGCCACGGTCTCCTGCTGCAGCCCTTCGTCCAAGCTGTTCGCCAGGACATTGACGCCGGTACGAGAAGAGCCAGGCAAGGCCGCACGCAGCACGTCGACCGGACCGATGTCGCCGTTAGTTTCGACCACAAGAACTTCATTCTCTTGGCCGCCCAACGCATCCGAGCGGAACGGAACGCCAAGGGCTGCGCCGACGATCTGCTCAAAAATACGCACCCGAAATGGCGCAGATTCAGCCCACCAACGCTCGAAAACCTCCAGCAGCCAGTTTGCATAGGGTGTGCCGCACGAGCCAAGGCCGAGCCCAGCCGGTGGAAGCGCATGATTGCCTTCAGGTAAAAGGAAGTCGACCTGATCGGGGAGGAGCGCTTTCAAGTGCTCATAAGCCTCTTGCGCATTCGACGTCGGGTCGATGACGACGAGCAGCCCCGGCTTCAAACCGTGACCCTGAGCGCACCGGAATCCGGACACTACCGCAGCGTACGAGCCACGGCCCCGGTGCGTGACGCGCTGACGGTTGTGTACGGTCTCGGGCCCATCTATGCTGATGCCAACACGCACGCCGCCGGCCTTCAGGTTGCGGCACCACACGTCGTCGAGCAGCACGCCGTTGGTTTGCACGACGAAGCGGGCATCAACGCCGATTGCTCCGAAGCGACGCTGCGCGTACTCGATCAAGCGCTCGAATCGGCGTCTACCGGCGAGCAGCGGCTCACCACCGTGCAACGCAAACGTGAAGCTTGGGATAGTGTGGGTGACGCAGTGCGTTGCGCAGCGTTCAACCAGCGCATCTAGGACCGCGTCGCTCATGAACTTTGGCTGTTCGCGATAGGTCTCGTCGCCCATGTGGTACATGTAACAGTAAGAGCAATTTAGGTTGCACCGACTGGCAATCTTGACTACGGCGAGCCGGCATTTCGGCAGTGGTTTCGCATCGTTCATCGAGACTCTTCCCCGGTCTTTATGCTAAGTTCGAATCGAAGTGCTCTAGTGATGGAGAGCGCAGCTTCACCAATGATGCCCACTGCTAAGGGGCAGACATTGGCGCTTGATCGAGTGTGTGCGACACTTCCAGCGCTGAAATACGGTCGGCCCACACTCGAAGCCGCCGCAGGGCGACCCCGTAGAGCGATATATTCAGCGCAACGCTTAGTTGACTTGAAATCCCGACATGCCAATGGCGACTCGGAACATAGATTGCTTGACCAGCGCTTGCTGAAATTCGCAGTGCCTCCGGGATGATGCCCGCGCGACTCGCCTCATCAGCGCTGCTGTACCGGGCTCGATCTGGTCGGCCAATTTTGGGGGCGAGTGCTCGGGGCCTCCAGCAGAGCATCTCCTTCGAGCCACAGATCACATGGTGGATATTTGAACATTCCTCCCTGTGCACGCCAATCGCCGTCCACGGATACTGCCCTACGTAGATCTCCAACTCGATGTGTTTCCACCGATAACCGTAGGCCCATGCGGGTGCAAGCAGGCGCTGTATGGCGTCCCTGAGTGACTTGGAGCGCACCTGAGCACCACGAACATAAAGGAGCGTTGCCTCGGAGCCGTAGATCGAAGACACCCGTGCGCGATAGGTACCGAACGACTCATCCTCAAGTTGCGGAAACGTTTCACTGACAACGGGCTTCTCCTGCTGAGCAATTGCAAACAAAACCTTCGGCGTCTCCTCAGCCTTCGAAGGCCATTGCCTGCCCAGTTCGCATAGGTAACGGAACAACTCAATCTCTTCGATCAACGTTCGACTTTCCTCGAACAACGTCGCGCGTCTGCCCCAAGCGGACAAGAGCCGCCGCTCCCATTTAGGGTCATGCGTCATTAAGTATCCGCTCCCCTACAATCATGAATTCACCGACGAGAGGTTGTTCCAGGGAATCGATGCCCGTGATGTTCGAGAACAGTTCGGCATCAACAGCGCCAAGCGCGCAGACCTCCATGTTGAGCGCCGCACCCATCAGGTACATATGATGAAAGACCACTCCAACATCTTTCAGGCACAGGGCGTAAGCGATTCCTTCATACTTCCAGGCTAGGCGGGCGAAACGAGCCGTGATCAAGATGATGAAGGCGGGAGAAACAATTCGTCCGGTAGCGTAGCAGGCATTCGACCTTAGAACCGAAACCTGGTCGCTCCAGTCACAAACGTGCCTGAGTGCGTGGGCGCTTGAGTCGTAATAGAGGATGCCACTCTGTGCTCCGGCGGACTCGGCCCCGAGAACATAGAACTCAAGCTCATAGCAGCCACCGGCACCTGGATAAAGCCGGGGCTGGTCCGCCCCCGGGCGCCCAGAGTTCCGCGACCCTGGAGCCAGCCCCGAAAGAAACTTGCCGAGGTCAGTAAGCCCCACTGTCCCCCCAACCGCGCTGGCAGGAGCGGACCGCCGGCGCTGCAACACGTCCCACAGCGATATGGAAAAGTCTACTCGATCGGCCCGCGCGAGCGTTGTGATGACAGGCCAGGCCTCGCAGCTGGATTCGACGGGATGATTCGTGGGCGCTCCCATGCGAAAAGTAGCGCCATGTTGTGCGGGAGAAGCCTTCTTTTGCGTTGAGTGTCCGTGAAACAGGAGGTCATGAAACTCCCATACCTGCTGACGCCGTGCACTCCCCGATACGTCAACCAAGTTGATAATTTTGGCTCGCGAGAGAACGGAAAGTAACGTGTGCGCAACGGCCGGCGATTCGAGCGAGAGAGCGGAGGTCAGCAAATCCATGATAACTTGACCACCGGCTCCTCCAACTCCGATGACGTCAAATACAACCTTAACGACTGACAAAGGCATCAGGACCTCGTCTTGACTCGGAGCCGACTTGAGGCAGATCATATTTGCCTCCGCAGACACCGTGGCATATGCATGCCGCGACAACTGGTATTGCGCGTTCAATTCAACCAGGACCGTCTCGAGGAAGTTGCCGCGACATTCCGCAACGAAAGTGCCATGCGAGTGGATGAAGAACGTCAACGCGCCGGCTTCGTGCATGTCTCGGATGCACTTGATCATCACCGCAGCTGTCGTCACATCGGAAAACTGTATCGAGAAATCCGTCAAGTCCTCTAGCGAACAGATACCAGTGTCTAGAGCGGACCAAACCGCCGCGAGCGTCCCGTGGGTATTGTCCCCGAATCCAATGTGCTTAGCTGACTTTCGCTTTAACCCCAAAACAGCCAAAGCATTGATTCTCATTCAGACCTCCCCGCAGGTGATCAGATAAAAATTCTGAGTCAGTCGGATTGCTCGCGGCCCGGCTCCGCTCAGATCGATCCGGTGGAATGCTCTTGCAGAGAAAATCACCAGTTGGTTGTATCGATGCTGCACTAGCCCTGTCTGCTCCCAGGACGAATCAGGAGTGGTAAAGAATTGGCTGACCGACTCAGAATCCGGGGCGATTTCGGCGCCAGTCGGAACATGCCTCCAGAATGAGGTTCCGCAGACCGCTGAACTTGGAATATCCTCAGTCGTACTGAGCGATAAAACTCCCACGTAGTCACAGAAATCATCGATGTGGGGAGTGTTCTCCTTAACTTGGAAGTCATTGCCGCCCTCGATACGCGCGAATGGTGCAAATTGATATTCCGCGTGAGGTCGGACTCTTAGCCCCATGTGCTTGCTGAAGAACGGACAAAAAAATTGTGTCGTCACGGGCGTAAAAAGGAAATGACCAGGATACAGGCCCTTTCCTTGGGTCCATGTGCGCTGGCTCATAGCGAACATACGAACCGCATCTGGGTTTCGATAGACGTTGGTCAAGATCATCACCGGAACCTGGCCGAGAGTCATTATGGTAACGGGAGGGTCAGTATTTATGCCAAAATCATTCATATTCTTCACTGATAGAGGGAGGTCGATGCCTTAGCCCAGCATAGCGATCGAATTTAACTCTGACTCAAGCATCTGCCCTGGAAGCCATCCAAGCTTCACTGGCACCGAATAGAGACGTCCCTGCCCCAATCGGCGCCAATAGTGGTGCAGTCCTGGAACAACAACCTTGACGGAAGTTAGGCCCGTCTCCCGTCTTGACTGGTCGAGGATAAGGACTTCGAGTCCCAGAGCCCGCGCCTTAGATTCGCAGTAGTGAATATCATCGAGAATGTCGGAGGTCCTGGGTCCCGCGTTAGGGCGAAATCCGAGACAATTACTCTCGCCCCCACGGAGGAATGGGAGCGATTTGAGACTTACCCGGCTGAACCAGTCCTGAGTTTCGTCGTCGACGCGATGTCGCCCCTCCTTGCGGGAGCGGGGTAGCATCTGGTTCAGTTCGGTCAGTGCGCGCGAGACTGCAATTTTCGAATCGAGATGACAGCCGAACCCCGTCAGAATTTCGGTCCCTTCACCGATTCCCGAATTGAGACATGAGAGCGCGACATAGACGGGAATGTCAAAATCATGCGTAATGTCGAGCAACCACAGGTTTCGCCCCAACTGCTGGTGGCGAGCAGCAAGTGCGTCGACATACGGGTCATCGAGCGATGAAAGCGCTACCCTGGGGCGATGCAGTTTGTTGTACCACCAGACCGCTACCGCATCTCTCTCCACGACCTCTAGGAAGCCTTGGAGGACAGCCTCTTCAAGATTGTTCCCGGCGGCATTCCCGTTGGAGTCGGAAAAGCAGTAACGTCTTCCATGCTGCGTCGCGGGTAGGTGATGCGTGTGATATAGATACGAGGTGGGAAGAAGTCTGACCGCCCCATGAGTGAGCGACCAGATCGGAGACCATTCTATCTGGGTGCCGGATTCGAGCCACTCAGGCACGCGCAAACTCCATGGGGCACGTCGATTCCATTCATTTCTTTCGGCGAATTGCAGGTCACTGAACAACATGCACCTGTTAGGGTGAATGGCTTCATCACCCAGCGTGTCCATGCTCCCGAAGAGAACAGGCTCGTGCTCCTGAAAGAAAACAGAATGCCGCTCAACGGCTTCCGCGAGTGCGCTCGCCTTCGCCTGCACCGTGCTTCGTCCCTTTCCCGCGCTGGTATTTGCCAAGTTGTCCGCTCCTGCCAGGAGCGATGACGGTTGATACCCGAAGTTGTGCCTAGCCAAGAATACCGGCATCGTGGCCGGGGCTCCATCCAGAGGAAATAGGTGACTGATAATGCCCGTAATAGGACTCACCAGCCGATCCTCAAGTATCAATGTCTCCGAAGGATGTACGGTTCTGTACCCTCCATCAGAGATATCTTCCTTGGTTCGGTGCGTGAGCGACGGCGGGGAGTATTCGTGGTTCGTATTTCCGCATGCCGAACACCCGTCGAGCGAAATTACGGGATGACGGGATATGGACGTGTCACGGATATCGAACTGTGTCAGCGCATTGTTCTTGAGTGAGCCGCCTTGTAGGTGCACCGTGAGCAGCAGTGAGCTAAGTACCGCGGAAGTGCCCCTTTCCACGCTCGGAAAGGTGGTCACTGCGATCTGACCGGCAGGTCCGAGTTTTCGGCTCGCATACATCTCGACCAAGCGATTCTGGCGTATGCGCGACGCCATGCAGTTGTAGCAGGGTGTCTTCGCCGCTTGAAAGAGCGGACTCACCCATCCGACAGCGCCGGAGATCTTGAGAATGATCCAAGGTTCCCCGTCTTCACTTCTGCTTCGGAAGTATCGAATCAAGGCGGGGTCAAGGAAATCGTCAACTAGAACTATACGAATGTGTTTGCCATGATAGTTATTCGGCATTCTGGTGCCTGCCGTCAATCCATCATCGCCAAGCCAATCCGCGACGCGGATTTCCGCGCCCTCGGTCGCGGACAAGTTTTCGACAAATATAAACCAACGTTTCAGCTCATGTGAGACGTTCCGTAGATCGTCACTCGCCGCTGCGAGCTCATCGACAAGCGAATAGTCGTCACATTCCCGGCTTTCGACGATGTATCCCTTGCCTTCCAGGTGCATGAGCACGTGAAAGACTTCTGCAGTGGACAGCCGATCCGAAAGTAGTTGCGCCAAATCTGAGGCGGTACGTCTCCCATCGACAAGCTCAAGTACGGAGCAGAGACGGGGGTCGCTGAGCACCTTGGCATCAGCCCCATAGAAAAGGCATATACCCTCATCGGGAACTACACGGACCCGTAGACTCTTCCTCAAGGCCGGAACGCAAAGCACACATTCCTCCTTACATGGTTGGCCACGCTGCCAATGGTGAGCCTGCTACTAGTCGCAAAGATTCCAGCACTTACTCGACTTCCAGCACCTATCTGCTGGCTCTACTACGATTGCTTCGTCAAATGCAGGTGGCTTATCAGGAATTACGATATGTAGATCCTGGGCCGTGTCGACGTGAACGTGGACTTTGCGCCCTTCAGGTACAGAGAGGCCGAATTCTTCGAAACACTTCTGGGGTTCCTGCAGCAGCCTTTGCATGAAGGTCTTGTCACTCCATGCGGTCGCCAACAACATTGCGAATCGACGCTCGTACTCACGCTCTCGAATGTCGGTGTTGTGCCGCTCGGTCGATTTCTTCGAGCTCGCCTTTTTTCCACCCTCTGCCATAACGCTCTCCTTAATGTTGGGAACACCCGAGTAAAAGAAACGCTGACTTTTTATTCCAATTGGAATATTAGAGGAATTATGCTCTGTTGTCATGCGTTGCTGTCGCCATGCCTTCATCGCGGATTTTCTGCGCTCCAGCCGCCATGATCATACGAACACAGAGTGAACCATTCCAGCGCTCAGGCACCGAAGCGGCATCAAGCAGCTTTTCGAGAGCGCAACTTGGGCACAAGCAGTCGGCAATAAAGCGTCTCGCCAACGGGCAAGGGAGCCTGCCAGGGATGATTGCGCCAGATTGAGGCCCAAGTGGATCGCTACAGTCCAACCCTCTTTGACTTGCGATGTCCGCGTTGGGTCAGCCACGACTCTATGTTGCGGACGAAAACCTGTAATTAATTACCCTTAGCGGCTGAACGGCAGGTAAGCGGCACATTCCCGCCTAATATTGGCCAGTGGCCCAAGGTCAGCTTTGGCCGATGAGCCGGAAGTGGCATTTCCCGCGTCAATCGCAGCTCTCATGAAGCTGACCTTCGCCTAAGAAGCAATCGAAGGGCCGCAACGGGTTTTCCTGTTTCCTGTGGGGTCGGGCACCAATCCCAAAAATATCGACCCAGCATTGGCGGAACGTTATCGGAAATGCTAGCAGGTTTTGCGTGGTTACGGGCGGCGGGGTGCAGTCGTTTTGGCTGGGTGG
>CAYXEY010000056.1:0-15227 GCA_964464105.1 uncultured Planctomycetaceae bacterium | reverse complement strand
GCTTTGCGTAACCCCCGGCGGCGAGTCTTCGTTCGATGCCCGTGTCCATGATCAACACCGCAGGATTGGATTCCGGCCAGGGCACGTGGCGGACTGATTTGTCGCGGCAGTCGATCGCCAGGGCGTGCCCCTGCTTCGCGAGCGCACACGCGTATTGATCCATGATGCCGCAGGGGACGCCGGCGAAGCGATGCTCGGCTTCGCGGCACAGGTCTGCGACCGCGCGCATGGGCAGGGTTCGGCCGGACGCGGCCAGAATCGCCAGGGTCACGCCCACTTCCAGCGCAGCGCTGCTGGAAAGCCCCGCGCCCGGCGGAACATCACTTTCAATCCAGATCGCGCTGGCTGGAATGCGCACACCACGTTCCGCCAGGAGCGCCACTACGCCGCGGACATACGCGTCCCACTCCCGTCCCGGCGCCGTGGGAATGTCAGCAACGTCGTAATTCAATTCGCCAGCCTGGGATGCGCTGCGCACGCGAACGCGACCATCGCTGGTTCGTCCGATGACGACACGCGTCTCCAGATCGATCGCGATGGGCAGCACGATGCCGTCGTTGTAGTCGATGTGCTCGCCGATGAGATTCACTCGCCCGGGCGCGCGAGCCATGGCGAGAGGTTCAATCCCCGGATATTCAGCGCGAAATCGTTCAACGGCAGGATGGTTCGGCATTCGCTATTCGCTATTCGTCTTATTCGATCGCCTGCAGCTTGATCCGCGTCTGTTCCTTCCTTTCGTCGCGCTCGTAGCTGACCTCAACTTCGTCACCCACGGCAAACTTCTCCAGGGCGTCGAGCAGATCATTGAAATCCTCCACCGTCTCGCCGTTGACGCGCGTGATCAGGTCGCCGAGTTGCTGCACGCGGCCGTCCTGACCGAGGATCGTGCCACGCAGACCGGCCCGGGAGGCCGCACTGCCCTCGCGCACCTCGCCAATCAGCACACCGGTCAGGTCCAACTGCTTGGTCACCTGATCCGGGAGCATGATGACACCGAGGCCCGGGCGCACGATCTTGCCGTGACGGATCAACTCCGGCACGACGCGACGAACAATATCCACGGGCACTGCGAATCCGATTCCCGCGCTCGCGCCCGAGGGGCTGGCGATCTGCGTGTTCACGCCGATGAGACGACCTGCGCTGTCCAGCAGCGGCCCGCCAGAGTTGCCGGGATTGATCGCGGCATCGGTCTGTATTACGTCGCGAATCAGACGGCCCGACAGCGATTTGATCTCGCGACCCAGCGCACTGACGATTCCCGTGGTGAGAGTCTGATCAAGTCCGAACGGATTGCCGATGGCGAAGACCTTCTGCCCGACGACGAGGTTGGCGGACTCGCCCAGCGGCAGTGCATGAAGTTTATCGGGGGGCGCGTCGATCTTGAGCACCGCCAGATCTTTGTCAGCCGCGTAGCCCACGAGCCGGGCAGGATAACTGTTGTGATCGGCGAGGGTGACGCGAACCGAACTGGCCTCGCGGATGACGTGCAAGTTGGTCACGACGTGACCGTAGGTGTCGTAGACGAATCCGCTGCCGGTGCCCTGGGGAACCTCAAGGGCCTCCAGGCTGAACCGTTCACGCCGCACCGCGAGGTTCGTGATATAGGCGACGCTCGGCGAGGCGGCCTTGAAAATGGCGATTGTCGATTTTTCATCTTCGGCCAGATCGCCGCGCGGCACGACCTCGCGCGGCTTGGCGTCCGGCGTGTGCAGCGGCGTGGGACCGTTGGCCCGGGTGATGTACCAGGTGGCGATGACCGCTACCGTGCCGACGAGGATTATGCCGGGAAGTTGCGATGGGGATCGCGGGTTGGCGGGTGGCCCGTAATAGGGACCGGAGTTGTATTGCGACATGGCGGCAGCCTCGGTGCGTGAACGCGGGGCGATCAGTCGTCCGTCGCCAGCATGACGTTCACCGCCTTGACGATAGCATGGACCTTCGACCCTTTCTTGATGTCCATGTCCCTGAGGGAATCGAGGGTCATCACCGAGGTAATCGTCATGCCCTTGCCCAGTTTGACCTCGACCTGGCACATGACAGCGCCCTTTTTGATGTGGGTGACCTTGCCGACGAGGTTGTTGCGCGCGCCGTATTTCATGGATCGAACCCTCCGGGTGTTTACGGGGATTATTGCCGCTATTGGGTGTGTTCGGCAATGATTTGCTGATGGGGTCTGTTCGCCGGGCAGGAGAATCATCAGGATCAAACGAGTTGCGCACGTTCATTGCCATCGAAATAGACGAAGCCATCCGCGAGCGGATCGCTGCATGGCAGGACGTTTTGCGAGCGTCGTTTCCCCGGCTGACGTGGACTGACGCGCGTCGGATTCATTTGACGCTCAAATTCCTGGGAGAGATTGAAGAGGGCCAGGCCGATGATGTGCGCGGGATGCTTGATCGAATCACGATGACAACTGCGCCGTTTTCCATCGGCCTTCGCAAGACCGGCGTCTTTCCTCCTGCCGGGCCGCCGCGCGTGGTCTGGATTGGCGTGAAGGAGGCGACTGGAGCACTGTCGCAGCTTCAGGGCGCTGTTGAGGCCGGCGCGGCCGAGTTGAGTTTTGCGAAGGAGGATCGGCCCTTCCACCCGCATCTCACCGTGGCGCGATGTGCGAATCCGTCGGTCGCGCGAGACCTTCGCCGAACGCTGTACGACCACCGCAATTTCGACGCCGGCGAGATGCTCGTGCGACAAATCGCCTTCATGCAATCGACGTTGACCCGCACGGGCCCAATCTACACACCGATCAGCGTGCACGACTTGAAAGCCTGAGCCGCGCGCAGTCCTGTACGTCGTGGGGCTGAATTTTTCGGCAATCAGTTTGCAAATTCAATAAACGAATATCACTGGTTAGATGCCTTCCACGTAATCGAACCGGGAAAGTAGTGAGGAATCAGCCGTGATATCAGGGGTTGCACGCCAACCATAACTCACGTAACCTAGCGACCCGGTCACGTAAAAGTACTGAACAATTCCATCAATCAAATTCAGTACTTAGACACTCGAAAAAGGAGATACAAATGCCTCGGGGTAAAATGTCAGCTGAAGGACGAGCCAAAATCGCCGCCGCGCAACGAAAACGCTGGGCCGCACGCCGGGCAGCCATGGCCGCGGGCACGCTTCCACCCCCCAAGAAGCGCGGACGCAAGCCGGGCCGGCCGCCCATGGCCGCAACTTCCACCGGCGCACGCCGCGGACGGCCACCCAAGTCCGCGAGCAGCAGCGGCAGCAACCCGTTCATGAACATGACCGTGCAGGCCCTCGTCACCGCGCGACGCAATGTCGAAGAAGCCTGGAACGCGACACTTTCCATGCTGGGCCTGGGCCATTCAACCGGCCGGCGCGGACGGCCACGCAAGAAGAAGTAACCGTCGCAGCACTCGGGCGACGATCAAAGCAATTTCAATTCAGACTATGGCACACGAAATGGCGGCACCTGCTTCCCATCGGTATCGGTGAACCCGTATTCGCGAGCCAACTCTCCAACAAGGTGCGCCCCGCCGGACTTCTCCATGACCTTCGGGTCAGCGAGAAGTGCGGCGACGGCGCGCCCGGTGTACTCGGGTGTCTCGGTTGCGCTGAGATCAAAGGGGTGCGCGGCATGCGCCGCCATCACGCGCTCGGTGCGCATGAACCCCGGGGCGACGGCAATCGCGGCGATGCCATGAGGGCGCAATTCATGCGCCAGCCCGAAGGTGAAGCGAATCGAAGCGGACTTGACCACGTCGTAATACAGGTTTCCCAGGTACTTGCCTTCCAGCCACGCGATCGTGTTGACAATTAACCCAGACTGCCTGGGCAGCATAAGTGGAACGGCCGCGCGGGCCGCCAGCATCTGGCAGCGCAGGCCACCGTTAAACATGGCCTCCCAGCGACTGAGCGGCTGCTTCCAAAACGCATCAGTAAACTGCTGATGCTCGTAGCCCTCGTACCCTCCCCATGCGTTGCTGACCAGCAGGTCAAGCGAATTCTGCTCGCTGCCCACGCGATCGAATAACGCCTGCACCTGACCGGCGTCGGTGTGATCGCAGAGGACAGCAATTCCCGTGCCACCCAGCCGAGTAACTTCATCCGCAGTGTCTTCGATTGTGCCCGGCATGTTGTCGGTGGCGCGACGCCCCCGAGTGCTGCGACCGGTCACATAGACCGTCGCGCCGGCTTGACCAAGCACCCGGGCAATTCCTCGACCTGCGCCGCGACTTGCGCCCGTTACCACGGCAACCCGGCCGGACAGCTTGGGTGGGGAGAAGGAATCTGAAGTCGTCATGGATGCACTGGCTCCCAATCATTCCGCGCCAAATTGCCGATGATGTCGGCACTTACGTCAAATTCCCATTCATGCGCGGACGTGGCAGTGTAGCAACCCGGCGAGCCGTCTGGCGATCCATTTGAATGCTCAAACTTGCGACGCCAGTCGCCGCCCGCAATTTTCGCGCTATCCAAAATCGAGAACATCAGACTTACTCCTAATTGCTTGGGAATCGCTGTGCGGGGTTGTAAGATGGCGTCGATACGGATACAGGGAGATAGGTCGCAATTCCATCGGGCGCCTCCTTGTATTTCCGTGTGCGGAGAGTCACCCCCGTTGCCGTTGCGGTGGGGGCTCGAATAAATACTGATGTAGTCACGTCATCAGCGAGCGCGAACACGGCCGGCGGGGCGGCGCGCGCTCAATCAAGAATCGAATCGATACTCGCTGTTCAAGAAGCCGGCGAGCATTCATGTACTGGTTTCGCGCGCGCCCATGTGGCAATGGGCGGCGCCAGGTCCATTTAGTCAGGGTGTTCCCGTGGCAACCGCCCTTCGGGTGCGGATCAAAATGAGAGGCAGGATTTCCATGAAAACGAATCGTGCGGCCCGAATCTGGCTTATTGCAATTGCAATTGGCGCGTCCGTTCTAAGTGCGTCAACGGCGCTGGCCCAGGTGCGGTATGTGGATGACGACGCGCCTGGCGGCGGAGACGGTATGGGGTGGGCGACGGCGTACAACGACCTGCAGGCGGCACTTTCCGCGGCCTCGTCGGCCCCTGGAACGATCACAGAGATTCGCGTTGCGCAGGGCGTCTACAAGCCAAGCCTGCCGAGCACGACGACGAATACGCGTACATTCACGTTGTTAGACAACGTGACAATACGCGGCGGCTATGCGGGGCGGGGGCAACCAGACCCAGATCAATGGTTGCCGGGCTCCCAACCCTCAGTTCTGTCTGGCGATCACGTCGGAAATGATACGCCGCTTCCTGCGCTCGGTACTTCACCAACAACCTGGAACGAAAATAGTTTCCACGTCGTCACTGCTAGCAATACGAAATCAACCGCTGTGCTCGATGGCTTCGTCATAGAGCACGGAAATGCCAAGTCGGGAACCAACCCTGAGCGATTTGGAGGCGGTATCGTCAACTACCGGACCAACGGATCAACTGATCCAGGAGCCACAATTCGAAACTGCTTGATTCACTCCAACTACGCCGAGTTCGGCGGGGGAATGAACTGCGAGAATGGCGCCAGTGCAACCGTCATCAATTGCGTTTTCGCGGACAATTTAAGTGGTCAGGAAGCGGGCGGGTATTACTGCAACTCTACGGTAAACACTAGTCAGATTCGCGATTGTACCTTCCGCAAGAACAGAAGCACGACTGGCGGGGGTCTTTTTGCGCGACAACGAGTGACAATTTTCAATTCGGTCTTCAACGGCAACCAGGCCATTCACGCATCAGGGACGTCAGGAGGAGGGGGCGGCATCTATACAATTGCCGTACAGGGCTTCTTTCAAATGAGGGGCTGCACGCTTTCAGGCAATCTTGCATGGGAAGGCGGCGGCATGGATAACCGATCGGGTGGGACGAGCAATGCCCCGGATGTGGCAAATTGCGTTTTCTACGGGAATACTGCAGTAAATGCTGGTCCGAATGTCATCAATGTTGGAAGCACGCCAACGTTTCGGCATAGTTTGATTCAGGGAAGCGGGGGCAGCAGTGCTTGGGTCGGCGCGTTCGGAACGAATCTCGGTGGAAACAAGGACGCGAATCCGATGTTCGTCGATGCTGATGGCGCCGACAACGTGGCTGGAACGGCCGACGACGATCTTCGCCTGCTTTCGACGTCGCCGGCGGTCGATGCAGGGAGCAACGCGCTCGTCCCGGCTGGTGTGACCACCGATCGCGACGGCAATCCGCGCTTCACCAACGACATCTACACGATCGACACCGGAGTCGGCACCGCCCCCATCGTGGACATGGGCGCTTATGAACTGGTCGACGGCGACGGCGACACCGTCCCCGATACGATCGACAACTGCGTGCAGGTTCCGAATACCAGCCAGACCGACACCGACGCAGACGGAGTCGGCGACGCCTGCGACAATTGCCCGACTACTTCCAATTCCGATCAACTCGACAGCGACGGCGATTTGGACGGAAACGTCTGCGACAATTGTCCCGCGACCGCCAATTCCGATCAGGCGGATACCGATTTAGACGGGCTTGGCAACGTATGCGACAACTGTCCAACGATTTCCAACGCACTCCAGCAGAACGCCGACGGAGATGTGCTGGGCGATGCGTGTGACCCCTGTCCGAACGATCCCGCCAACGACGCTGATGGCGACACTGTTTGCGGAAATATTGATAATTGTCCCATTGACGCAAATGGTGATCAGGTAGACAACGATTTTGACGGCGCTGGTGATGTTTGCGATCCCGATGATGACAACGACGGCGTGCTCGATGGCGCGGACAATTGTCCGTTCAACATGAACGCCCTACAGGCGAACAACGACAACGATACTCTGGGCGATGCCTGTGATCTCGACGACGACAACGACGGTGTTGCGGATGCCGAAGACAATTGCCCCTTTGTGGCCAACGCTGGTCAAAGTGATAACGACTTCGACGGCCTCGGCGACGCATGCGACACTGACGATGACAACGATACTATCGCCGATACTGTCGACAACTGTCCGTTAACCGCCAATTCCGATCAGTCCGACAACGAATCTGACGGTCTCGGCGATGCCTGTGATCCCGACGACGATAACGATGGCGTCCTGGATGCGGCCGACAATTGTCCCTTCACGGTCAATCCCGACCAGGCGTTTCATGATGCCGACGGACTCGGCGATGCATGCGACGACGACGACGATGATGATGGCATCCTTGACGGTGACGATAACTGCCCGCTGGCGGCAAACATCAATCAGGAGGATGCCGATTCCGATGGCATCGGTGACGCGTGCGACGCCTGTACGGACACGGACAATGACGGGTTTGGAAATCCATCATTCCCGAACTCCTGCGAGACAGACAACTGCCCGCTTGATCCCAACGCGGGACAAGATGACAACGACCTCGATTTGATTGGCGATGTCTGCGACCCCGACGATGACAACGACGGCATTGCCGACGTGTCGGATAACTGCCCGTTAGTCAGCAATTTTGATCAATCCGACACTGACAACGATGCCCAGGGAGACGCCTGCGACGGCGACGATGACGGCGACGGCGTCCTAGATGAAACAGACAATTGTCCCCTCTCTAGCAACCCAACACAGACGGACGGCGATGAGGACGGTGTCGGCGATGCATGTGACAACTGTCAGATGGTGGACAATGTTGACCAGTTAGACACTGACTCGGATGGCCTTGGAGACGCCTGCGACAACTGCCCTACGTCCCCGAATCACGATCAGACCAACAATGACAGCGATTCGCAGGGCGACGCGTGCGATCCGGATGACGACAACGATGGTGTCGTAGATTTGTCCGACAACTGCCCATTCGCGGACAACGACGATCAAGCCGATCAGGATGGTGACGGACTGGGCGACGCGTGCGACCTGGACGACGACGATGACGGCATTCTGGATGTAAACGACAACTGCCCATTGGCGGCGAATCCGAGCCAGATCAACACGGACGGTGACTCGCTGGGCGATGCCTGCGACGACGACGACGACAACGATGGGGTACTCGATACGACGGACAACTGCCCACTGATCGCCAACAGTGATCAGGATAACAGTGATGCAGACAGCGATGGTAACGCATGCGATCCGGACGACGACAATGACGGCGTCCTGGACGGTTCAGACAATTGTCCGCTTGTCGCCAACGCCGACCAACTCAATACAGACAGCGATCTGAACGGCGATGTATGCGACCTTGACGACGACAACGACGGCCTTTCCGACACGGATGAAGTGGCCCTGGGCACGAACCCGCTCGACTCGGATTCGGACGACGACGGAATCACCGACGGTGCAGAAGTTGCCGCGGCGGCTGGCGGCAGCTGTCCTAGCCCACTCAATCCCGATTCTGACAATGACGGGCTGACCGATCTCGAAGAAGTCAACATGGGCTTCAGCCCTTGCAATAAGCGGCCGAGCGCCAGTGCCGTGGTGCAGCAGCTCACATCGATTGGCACTTTGGCTCTGGTTAATCTGGATGGCTCGGGCTCCTTCGATGGGGACGACGATCAGGCAACCCTGACTATCAAATGGACTGTCGATTCGACGGTCGTCTTTACTGGCCCCTATGCCATGTTTGCAACGATCACCGTGCCGCTCGCTTATGGCAGTCACGATGTCACATTGCGCGTGACTGACCCGGTCGGCGGATGGCACGAGACGAGTTCCACTATCCTGCTCAACCCCGCGCAGCTCTCGGTCTTTGAAATCGACACCGTCAACGTGCGGTTTGGCGGAGGCAGCACCAAGACCGCCAAGCTGACCGGTGAGATCGGACTGCCCTTCGGCGTGAACTACACCGAGCTGAACTCGATCGGCACGGCCCAGATCGTCCTGGCCGGTATCACCATCGCCCCGACCGCATCGCTCGACTTCACCGAGCATGGCAGCGGCGGCAAGAAGTGGCGGTACGAAAGCAACACCGGTCCGATCACGCGGTTCGACATCGACTGGGATGGCGCCCGCTTCAAGTACAACAAGAACCACTTCCCCATCGAGTTTGAGAGCCAGCTCATCTCCACGACCGAGACCGTGCTTACCATGCGCTTCGACAGGAAGAAGCTCAGCGGCGCGGTCACGGTCAACATCAACAATCAGGCGATCTTCAATATCGCCCCCAACGGCACCGTGAGCGGCGCGATGCCGATTGATGTCGAGAAGCCCGGCAAGGAAGTGACCCTGACCCTGCCATTCCCCCTGACCGAGACCTCGATCATCACCATCAGCGGCGCACAGAACCGCACGATTCAGGTGGATGATCATCTGACTGCGTCGGTCGGACGCTTCAGGATCGAGACCAACTTCAACGGAGCGTTGTTCCCGAACGGCGTGAACACGCTGCCGCGAACGATCAGCGCGGCGGTGACCATCGGCACCGAAGCCTACCCCGGCAGCGACACGGTCTCAGCACCGAAGCTCTCCAAGGAAGGCCAGAATTGGGTGAAGAGTTCCTGCGACTGATAGGGTCGCCGTAGCTTGATTGACTGCCATTCAAGAGGGTGCGCTCGAAGGAGCGCACCCTCTTTGCATTTCAAGACAAGACAGCGCTCATAAATTCCGGTCCCGCCGGTGTGCTCCGGTTTCAGAAGACGGCGATACACCGCCTGGGTATTACACCCATTCGCGACACTGCGGCGCTTCAATCAGACCGCGCGCCAGCCACGCCATCGCCCGCTTGCGCTGCGGTCAGGTTGATGACTGTGCCTAAGGCCACAATTCAGACTTTTTGGGTGTCTACGCGCACCCAATTCAATTTTGCACGACAACACGAAGTTACTCATTCATATCAAAGAGAATCGTTGCGCGAATCCAATCTCACTTGATGTGTTACAGGTTGATCGCGAGCCAGCGCGTCCAATGCCGCATGACCGATTGATGTGCAGACGGGCCTGAAATCAATACGAAACTACACAACCGGAACAAAAGAGCCGTTGATCTGCAAAGTGACGCTTGCTACCATTCGCTCGTTGTAACCCCCCCGGGTGCGGAATCCAGATTGCTGTCTCAAAACGTCGTTTGTCGTTTTGCAATCGCGGAATCCAGATTCTGCTGCGCCCATCATGCACGACGGTGCATGATTCCAGGCTCCGCGGCGGCTCGATGGTTCACATGTGCCCCATGTGAATCGTCACCGGCTCGCGGAATGGGCGCAGCGCACGAAGCGCCGGCGACCGCGTGGTCGCATTGCCCAGGAAGTTTCCACGCATGACTTACTCAATCTCCGTCAGAAATGCGGCCTTTATCTTTGTTTGTATTTTTTTGGCACAGGGCACGGCAACGCCGCTGCGGGCCTGCGACCCGAACCCCGATCCGCAGGGGCTTGCCGGACCGCACGTGCTGTTCATGAACAATTGCACGCAGGGCACGTCAATCGTCGCCAGCAACGCGTACACCCGCGAGCAAGCCATGAACCCGAACACGCCCCTGCTCGATCCTTTCGGCCTGCGCATCTCGGACACCAATTCGAAGCTCATCGGCGCGACCGCGACCGATCCGGTGGGCGACACGCTCTACATTCGCGGCGGCATCTATGAGGTGCCGCTCATCACCGTCTTTAATCGCATCGTGTTCTGGCAGGAACACAACATCAAGATCAAGGCCTATCCCGGTGAGCGGGTCACCATTCGTACGAGCACCTTTACACCCGGCGGCAACCCGCCCAATACGTTCTGCAATCCCATCCCCGGCCAGGGACTTTGCCTCAGCAACGCCCTGTTTCAAGTTGCCTACAGCGACGATGTCACCATAGAGGGCATTACCTTTATTGGGAATACGAATTCAACGGTCACCGTGGCGGGTATCCCGATCACCGGAAAGCTTTATCACCCCTATGTACTTGATTTCTGGGAATGCGACCGGCTGAAACTCAAAGACGTGTCCATTCTCGATTTCATCAGCATATTCGACATCGGACTGGGGCATCGTTACGTACTCGATCCGAACTATGCACACACCGAATACATGGCACGGGGACTTACCATCTCGTATTCAACGGGTCTCGACATGGATGGGGTGACAATCGACGGCTCGCCCGATGACCTGGGCGTGACGAATCAATCGACGGTTCCATGGACTGTTGTGGGTTTCATCACCGAGAGCCTCCTGGGCACGCAGGCTGATCCAATTCGGGTGCGAAATTGCTCATTTCGCGATATTCCCGGCAACGCCGTCGAGCTTTCCACGGTCAACCTTCCGCAGCGTCACATCATTTTCGAGCGAAACGAGATCGACAACTGGAAATGCGGGATTCAAGTGGGCGGCAGCGGAATCAGCGAGAACATGATCATCAGGAACAATCGAATCACTTACAACCACTATTCGCTCGGTTCCTGGGGCAATGGCGGCTATGGGATCAAGCTCACAAACACCAACAACATCACGATCGCCAATAACGTCATTTACAACGGCGGACTCGATGGACGCGGTATCCTGCTGCTCGCCGGACAGGTGGACACGACCGGACAGTCCTATGCAATCTCGAATACGAACATTCTCCACAATACGCTATATCGAGCCGGTTCCCAGTCGATTGCAGTTTACAATGTTCCCAACACCGATGGTTCGATTCCAACAAATCGGATCACCGGCACGCAGGTCATTAACAACCTGATTTACAAGATCAATCCCGCATTCGCACAGCCCTCAAATGCAAACAACCATAAGCGGGAGTTATTCCTGCAATTCCCGAACTTTGAGGAAAATGGTGGCTATGGCAACTCCTTCTGGAACAATCTACTTGTCCCTGAGCGGAGCGATGGCCTTTCGATTGGCTCGGCCGACTTCGGCCACTGGCTGCTGAACGGAGGCACTTCCGGAAGCTGGGCGTGCTACGTAGATCCTTCGACGCCCGGCTGCCAATGGAACCCCTGCGCCCCCAGCGCCGGGTGCGACAGTCCCACACGATACAAATACACCGGCGCCAGTCTTAATTCGCTCCAGCCCTATGCACAGAATAATATCGATGCGACCTCGGCCGCGCCGATGTTTGTCAACGCAAGCAAAGACAATTTTCATCTGGTCGCCGGCAGTCCGGCCATCAACCAGGCCATTCCGCTGCTGGAAGTTCTCACGGATTATGATGGTGTCGTTCGCGCTCAGGGCGGCGGCTGCACGATCGGGGCCTTCGAATACGATCCGCCGGTCATCGGCGATCTCACCTGTGACTTCCAGGTGACGCAATCGGACGTCGGCGCCATGGTGCTTGCGCTCATTGCGCCGGCGACGTATTCGCAGAACTACACCTGCATCCAGAATGGCGACATTAATCAGGATCAGAAGGTGGATGGCCGCGACATTCGCGGTTTCGTGGACATCATTACGCCATAGACAAGTGAAACCGTCAGCGACATCCGCAAGGCTGAAAACCTCCCGCGCTCCAGGTCGCGCTTCGGGCTTGCCCACACCCTGGACTTCGCGATTCGCTATTCGACATTCGCTATAGCCCATCCTCCCACGTTAAACTTGCGGCCGAACCGGAGGCCTGCAATCACATGCCCGACACGCCGCGCGCGCTCATCACCGGCATCACCGGACAGGATGGTTCGTACCTGGCCGAATTCTTGCTTGCCATGGGCTACGAGGTGCATGGCATCATTCGCCGGGCGAGCTTGATCAATACATCGCGGATCGACCATCTCTACCAGGATCCGCACGTGCCATCGCCCAGGCTCATCCTGCACTATGGCGACCTGACCGATGCGAGCATGATTGCCAGCGTCATCCGCCGGGTTGAGCCGACGGAAATATACAACCTGGGGGCGCAGAGCCACGTGCGGGTGAGCTTCGATATGCCGGAGTACACGGCCGACGTGACCGGCCTGGGCACGGTGCGGCTGCTGGAGGCAATTCGCGACGCGCGTATACAATGCAGGTTCTACCAGGCGTCGAGCAGCGAGATCTTCGGCGACGCCCTGCCCCCGCAATGCGAGACCACGCCGTTTCAGCCGCGCAGTCCGTATGCCTGCGCAAAACTGATGGGTTACTGGATGACGCGGAACTACCGCGAAGCCTACGGCATGTTCGCCTGCAACGGCATCCTGTTTAACCACGAAAGCCCGCGGCGCGGCGAGACGTTTGTGACCCGCAAGATTACCCGGGCGGTTGCGCGGATCGCGAAGGGTGAGCAGAGCAAGCTCTATCTCGGCAATCTCGACGCCCGTCGCGATTGGGGCTATGCCCCGGAGTTCGTCGAAGCCATGTGGCTCATGCTTCAGCAGGAGCGGGCCGACGATTTCGTGATCGCCACGGGGCAGTCGCACAGCGTGCGCGAGTTTCTCGACATCGCCTTCGGCGTGGTCAATCTCGATTGGAAGAAACACGTCGAGATTGATCCGCGGTATTTCCGCCCAAATGAAGTGGACGTGCTCCTGGGCGACGCGAGCAAGGCGGCACGCGTGCTGGGCTGGCGGCACAAGACGAGTTTTGAGCAGCTTGTGCGGCTGATGGTCGACGCAGATTTGAAGGCGGCGGGCGTAATCTGAGGCGGCCCGCTCCCAGGGATTCCTGCGTTCAAACGTCCTTCGCGATATCATGCCGAAATCCAATACGGAAGTTCTAATTTGTCGCGTTGGAGATTGCCGTGACGCCGGCCATGGTCGAGGATTGCACACCGAAGCGAGCAGCCTGAATGTCGGAAGACCCGAAGGTCGCAGTCGTCATTCCCGCTTTCAAGCAGCCGTCGCTGGTGATTGAAGCGATCGAATCGGTGCTGCGCCAGCGGACCACGTTCGACTTTCGCATGATCGTCGTAAATGACGGCTGTCCTTTTTCACAGACCGACGAAGTCTGCAAGACCTACGCACGCGCCCATCCCCAGCGACTTCATTATTTGCATCGCAAGAACGGCGGACTGAGCGCCGCCCGCAACAGCGGCATCGACGCGGCCCTGGGCATGTGGCCGAGCGTCGAGGCCATTCAACTGCTTGACTCGGACGACCGGCTCGGCCCATTCAGTCTGCAAGCGGCCTACGACACTCTGCAACAGAACCCGGACGCACACTGGGCCTACCCGAATTGCCGCCGATTCGGCTTCGGACGTGAGTTCACCGACGTGGCCGGCCCGTGGAACGCGCTCGAATTGCTCGTGCGAAACTACATCTACTGCGCCAGTTTGGTGCGGCGGTCCGTGTTCGAGAGTGGCTTGCGTTACGACGAGCAGATGCGGTTGGGCTACGAGGATTGGAACTTCTGGATTTCGGCGGCCGAAATGGGCTATCGCGGCGCGCATGCGCCGGATGTCGATTTTCAATATCGCCGCCGGGCCGAGAGCATGCTCGCCGACACCGCGCGCGCCGAGGCCGTGGTGACAGAATATGTCCGGCGGGCCCATTCCAAGCTTTACTCACCCGCGCGCGTGCTTGAGTTGGAGCACACGTACATGCCGCGATTCGCCATCGTGCTGGCCGACGAGGGCCGCGTGGTGATTGCCAGCGACCCATCCAGATTGGACCGCGTCTTCCCGATCGATGAGCTGGGACCGCGCCTCAGGCGCGGCGTCCATCAACCGCAACGCGCTCCATTCCCGCCCTATGTCGCTGTCACGACGCGGGTCGTGCTGGAGGCGGCGTCAAAGGCGCATTGTCTGGCTGGTCTATTCTGGGCCCTGCAGCACAGGGTCGATCATGCGCCGGCGCAGATTGCCGCGGCCCGGATCCGCACACAACCCGGCCGCGACTATTCGTTGTCGCTTTCAATCGAAACCGCGCAATCCAGTCCAATGGTCGCGCACACCGCCATTGCCGTGCTCTCAAGCAAAGTGCTGCACGAATGCGCGCTCGCGCACCAGCCGGACAGTCCATTTCATGCCCCAGTCGCCACGGCCGCGCGGGACGTGAACCTGTTGTCCTTCCAGCTGACGCACCCCCAGGCCAGCATGGAGCCATCCATCGATGTCCTCTCCTCGCTAAACCAACTGGTCGGTCGCATCGCTCCGACTCTTTGCGTCGCCCCCGGGGTTTCATTGGATCAAAGCACGGGGCCCAGGCGACTGGTTTGCGATTCCGGCCCCATCATGGATTCGCTCTTCAAATCCGGACCGATGCACCCCGCTCTGCTCGATCGATCGAAGATCCACGTCGGCTACGTCATTCCGGTTTGCGAGTTCGGCGGAGCCGAGCGCGTGACCATGAATTTCGCCCGCGAGACTCGGAACTGCGGTTGGCGGCCGCACCTGTTCGTGATCGGCACGGCGTCCGCACATCTGCTGCCCGAATTCGCCGAGGTGTTCGACTCAGTCACCCTTGTGCCGACGGCGATGACGACCAGG
>CAYXEY010000055.1:0-15273 GCA_964464105.1 uncultured Planctomycetaceae bacterium | reverse complement strand
TGCTTGAAGCAGTGGCACACATTCAATCGCGTCTCCCCGTTGTCACCACGCAACTTCGGGGTCAAACCGGTTGTGAATCCATGCAAGGTTGGGAAAGCTGCTGGCTGCGAAATTGATCGCGTAGGTAGATTCGAAGCTCATCGTTTCCGCGTGAGCGTCCAGGAATCCCCAGTTGGCCCGGCCCAGATGGCGATCGAGCGTGAGTTGCTGCGACGCCAGCGGCCTCGGATTGGCGAACCAGGTTTCGGGGTGATAGTGATCGGCCATCGCGTAGTCGCCCCTTTCCGCCAGCTCGCCCCACATGATCGTGGTCGAGGGCCGCTTGATCCGCGTGAGCAGGTTGCAGTCCTCTCTGCCGTCGAGTTGTCCGACCGTGTAGTAGTTGGTGGCGTAGCTGAGGCGTCGAAGCTGCGACGTTGCCCCGACGGGCGAATCCCAATGCGGACTGCGATCGTCAGGGCAGCGGGTGATCTTCTCGTTGCCGATGTCGGTGGCCGCAGTGTTGATCCAGGCATTGCCTTCGTCGACCGCGCCGCCGTGGGCCAGGCCGACGGCAGGCAGGCGTCCATCGTTGGTGTCGGCGTACATGAGCACGGCGGTGCCGAGGCTGTGCAGGTTGGCGAGGCATTGGGTCGAGCGGCCAAGCTGCCGCGAGCGCGACAGGGCCGGAAGGAGAATTCCAACGAGCAATCCGATGATGGCAACGACCATCAGCAGCTCGATGAGCGTGAAGGCGCGGCGCTTCATGGTGAAGCTCCTTTGATTGAGAGTTGAATTGTCGATCGACGCGGACCGATTCGAATGCGTTATGACGAACGTCGCGTTACGCGTCTGCGAGCGCGCGAGAACATGACGGCGTCAAAGTCAAAGCAGGATCGAATCGCAGTGGATGAGTTGAAGGCGTGCGTCAGACGACAGGTGGGGCGCGCGCGGCGCAAGGCAGATCGATGTCGGCCGAGTGCGGCTCGACAAAGACGGACGGAATTCGCCGGTCAATCGGCGGCGCCGCGGCCACGATGGCGGGCCGGGCGGCTTCGATGGCGGCCGAGCCGGTGGCGATGAAATGGCAGATCTGGCAGTCGTGAGAATCGTGAGCCGGTGGGGCGTCCGGGTGGCGATTCGAATTGCCTGGCTGGGTGGAATGCGCAATCGTGCCGCCCGTCGCCACGTGCTCGTGCGCATGCGGCGAGTGAACAATGCGCGTCAGGTCAAGCCCCGCGACGAGCAGGCAAGCGAAGATTCGCGACCATTGTTGAAAAGTCAGCACAATTGCACCAGCAACGCATCAAATCGGCGCTTGTAAGACATTGTAATACGCATGTGCGTCGAACGCAACTGATCTCGCCACGAAATTCCGCTTACTATTCGACGCCGATGGATCGCCCCGCCACGCTATTCGACATGGATGTCCTCGCCGCGCAGGGTGTTTCGCCCGAGGACGAGTTCGCGGCTTGTGCATCGCCGGAGCGCCGCAAGCGGCTCGGACAGTTCTTCACGCCGCTGCCGATTGCCCGGGCGATGACCGGCTGGTGCTGCCGCAATCGCCCGCGCCGGATGCTCGACCCTTCGATCGGTCCCGGTATTTTTGCCGCGTGCGCACTTGAATTGACCGCCGCAAATCGGCCCCGCGAGATTGACGGATACGACATCGACGGCGATGCGCTGGCGGCTGCCCGCGAACGCCTGTCCGGGGCAGACTCGATAAAGGTCCGAATGCATCGAGCGGACTTTCTGTCGCAACCCATCCGCGAGCGGTTTGATGTGATTGTCTGCAATCCGCCTTACATTCGACATCACGAGGCCGACGTTCCCGCGAGCGTTTACGACGAGCTCGAGGCGTTGTATGGCCTGCGCCTGAGCCGCATGACGAATGTCTATTCGCTGTTCATGCTGCGGATCGCGTCGCTTTTGTCGGAGCGGGGCCGGGCGGCGATCATCACGCCGGCCGAGTTTCTCAACGCCGATTTCGGCGTGGCCGTCAAGCAGGCCCTGCTGAAGTCGGGCCGATTGCGGGGATTTGTCATTTTCGATCACGCCGCGTCGGTGTTTGAGGGCATTCTCACCACCGCGGCGATTACCCTGCTTGGAGGTGCGGTGGATGTTTCGCAACCGGTGCGCTGGGCGCATGTCGATGGCATGGAAGATCTGGAGGCGGCGCTATCGGCGGTTGACGGCTGCGGCGATACGAATAGTCCCGCGATTCGGGTCGAATCGATCGGACGGACTACGCTTGATTCGAGTGTGAAGTGGGGACATGGCGCACCTGAGCAAAAACGCGCTGGTGATTCCGCACGCCGCACGCGCTTGCTCTCGGATTTCGCGACGTGCAGCCGCGGCATCGCGACCGGAGCGAATGACTTTTTTACACTCACGGATGCCGAGGCCCGGCGCTGGGAATTGCTTGCGGACGTGCTGCGACCCTGTGTGACCAAGGCGCCTCAGGTGCGCGGCCTGCATTGGACCAACGAGCGAATGGCGGGGTTGATCGCGGCCGGCAAGAAGGCCTTGCTGCTCGATGCCGCGGCGCATGCGGACGACGCCGCGGTACAGCGATATGTCGCCCATGGCGAAGCGCAGGGTCTGCAAGAGCGTTATCTCACGCGTCATCGTAAACCCTGGTTCGCCATAGAACGCCGCGAAGTTGCTGACATTTGGGTCGCAACTTTCGGGCGTGGTCGACTTCGTTTCGTCTGGAATCAATCAACCGCGCTGCACCTCACGGCCTTCCACGGACTTCGCTTGCGTCCGGAGCATCGCCGTTTCGCGCTGCATGTTTTCGCATTCCTGCATTGCGAGCGCGGCACGGCCGAGTGTCGCCGCAACCACCGCGTCTATGGCGACGGTCTGCTCAAGTTTGAGCCGCGCGACGTCGAACGACTGAGCGTGCCCGACTTTGAATCCATGCCGACGGAGCGGTTGGCTGAGATCGAAGCGGCGGGCCGTGCATTATTGGGCTCCGAGACTGGCGAGATTCCGGGGACCATCAGCATGCGACTGAACGAGTTGTTCGAATAGTCGATCGCACGGCTCGTGGTCGGTCGGTTTAGAATATCGGGATGAGTGATTCGCACGGTCGAACTCCGGTGCCCGTTTCGCGCGAGAACAGCGGTGCCCCTTCCGCGCATCACCCTCTCTCCGGCCCTCTGACTCAAGGCAAGGGGATTACGGCGATCCTCTGCCTGATCATTGCAATGGCCGCCATCGCCGCGTTCTGGCCCGCCCATTCTGCAACGTGGGTCAACTGGGATGATGATCTCAACCTGACCGACCATCAGGCGTGGCGCGGGCTGTCCGGCGAACACCTGCGGTGGATGTTCACCACGGGCCACGCGGGTGTATATCAGCCGCTGGGCTGGCTGGCGTTCGCGATTCAACATGCGCTGTTTGACGGTGACGACGGGCGGCTTTCATTTGGAGCCTATCACGCGGTCAGCCTCGGGCTGCATGCCATCAACGCAATTTTGTTCTTAATGGTTTGTCTCAAATTGTTTGGATCAGCGACGGAGACTCCAGAGCCTTCAGTCGCGTCGCGATCACCCTGGCAATTGCCCGTGTTTGCTTTTACCGCGGCGTTGATGTTCGCCGTGCATCCCTTGCGCACCGAATGTGTCGCATGGCTGAGTTGCCAGCCGTATCTATGGGCTGCTGCGTTCGCACTCGCGGCGACATGGGTCTACCTGCATCGCGCCCAGCACATGCATGGCCGCGGACTTCTGTTGCTCGCATTGGCCACCGGTTTCTTCGGCATGTCGCAACTCTGCAAGGCGATTGCCATCGCCCTGCCGCTCGTGCTGTTGGTGCTTGATGTCTATCCGCTGCGGCGCGTTGATCGACGCGATGGCCGCATTCATTGGCCTTGTCCCTTGCTGCTCATCGCCGAGAAGTTGCCGATGTTCGCCATCGCGGGGTTGATCGCCTGGCGAGGACACTCAGCGACGGCCGACTTTACTCCAACTGAGCTGCCGCAATGGTCGCAGCGCGTATTGACGGCGATCTGCGCCGCGGGCCATTACATCTGGAAGACGGTTTACCCGATCGGCCTGTCGCCGCGCTATGTACTTCACGATGATCTGACGATGCGCGATCCGAGGGTCATCGCAGCATGGGTGACGCTTGTCGTCGTGGCCCTGGCGGGCCTTGCGTTGGCGATTCGTCGCCGCCCGTCCTTGCTTGCGACCCTGCTCACGTACCTGCTCCTCATCGGACCCGTGCTCGGATTGATCTGGCACGGCGATCATCTCGCGGCCGATCGATACAGCTATCTCGCCTGCATGCCGTGGGCGGTGCTGATCGGCGCGGCATTGGTGGCACTGAATCGCCGTCGACCGAACTGGTCGGCGTTTTCACCGGCGCCGTTTGTCATGTCCGCGATCGTGCTTTTCGCATTGTCATGGCGGCAGACTCGCGTGTGGGGTGATTCGATTTCATTGTGGCGCCATGCCCTCGATCAGGATGAGCGATCCAGCACGGCGCGACTCAATCTCGCCCTGGCTCTGGCTTCGCCCGATGTTCATCCCGGGCCGACGCCGCCGACAGCGGCTGAGCTGATCGAGGCCCGCGGTCTATTTGAGAAAATCCTGGAAACACAGCCCACGAACTTCAAGGCATGGAAGGGACTTGGCATCGTCTTCGGCGGACTGGACATGCGCGCCGAGGCAGTACGGGCCCAGGAGAACGCGCTGCGTCTCAAGCCCGATGACGGTGCGGCGATCTACAGTTATGCGACCGCGCTGAGCGAAGCGGGGCGTTACGAGGAGGCCCGAGCCGTATTCGAGCGGGCGGTTGAACTCGATCCGCGCGACTACCGGGCACTTACCAACCTGGGCATGACGCTCGCACGGCTCAATCGTCTGCTCGAAGCCGAGAGTCGATTCAAGGCGGCACTGGCGGTTCTACCCACGCACGCCCGGGCCTGGTTCCAGCTTGGAAATGTATATGGTAGTCTCAATAAGACGGACGAGGCTCGCCAGGCCTATGAGCAGGCCTTACGCCTGGAGCCGCAGAGTGTCGAAGTGCGGATCGCCCAGGCCGAGTTGCTGGACAGGAGCGGCCGCCGCCCCGACGCGCTCGCTCTGTTACAGAACGCGATGACGCAGTTTCCGATTTCGCCGGGGCCTTACCTCGCGACCAGCCGGTTGCTGCAGAAGGATGGCCGATATCGCGACGCTCGTCTTGTTTTGAAGGCCGGATTCAAACGCATGAAGGAGGGAGGCCGGATCGACGCGGAATTAACCTCGGAACTTGCCTGGCAGATTTCGATCAATCCGGGAATCAGTCAGGTCGACCGGGCGGCGGCGCTCGAACTCGCCAAGCAGGGTTTGAATCTCAGCGGCGGGCATACGTTTCTCAGCCTGAAGGCCCTGGCCGCGGCGCTGGCCGTGAATGGCGACTTCGACTCGGCGGTCAAGGTCACCGATACGGCGATCGAATCGGCAAGGGCGGACAAGCAGCCGGCGATTCAGCAACTCTTCGAGGCCTACCGCGCGGTTTACGCCAGGAAGGAAGCAATCCGCTACGCCGAGTCGCAGCAAACAACACAACCGGTTGTGCCGCCAATCGCGTCGTCGACGCGCGGTCCGACCGCCACCTCGCCGGCGACGCCATAGCGGGTGCGGAAGCAAAAAGCGCTCGTACGGTCTCTATCTCTTGAGAAAAACGCCTAGTGCCGCGGCGGCCGAGCATAGCAATGCCAGCGTCGAAATAACGACGGCGGTCGTCAATTTGCTCTGCACGTGCTCAAGTCCGCGCGTAAGTGTGGTCTTCACGTCCATGATCGACGAATCGACGCCCAGGACCGCGGTCTGCTGCGACGAGGCGATGGTGCGATTCTCCTCGCTGGACTTATTGAACATCTCGCGAAGCACATTGAGCGCCTTGGCGGCTTGCTGGTGCTTGGCCTGAATCTCGGCCTGCAATTCGTGCACCGCTTCGATGCCGCGCTTGGTATCCAGGATTTCGTTGCTGGTCTCGTTGAAGGAGACGTAATAGGCGGTGACCTTTTCACTCAGCTCGTTCATGCGCCCATCGATGGTGGCCAGAGCGTCGACCTGGCTTCGGGCCAGATCGGGCAGGCTGGCCATGACCTCGCGCAGACGATGACCGTGCTCGCCCTCGGAGATGATCTCGACGCCGCCCATGCTGCCGTTGCCGCCGGAGGGCGGTTGGGCGGGCAGGTTCTCGACCACGTTGGCGAGTTTGGTCACGATGGTCGCGGTCTCGCGCGCCCGCGCGGACTCGGCGATCAACTGGCTTTCGAGCCGCTCCAGGGTTCGAAGGATGCGGTCATCAATTTCACGGCGATCAGTCGGCGCGGCGCCTGGCTTATTCATGGCTTCTGTGCTCCCGTCCTGTGGGTGGGTCGCATGATCGTAATGGGTTTTTACGGGAAGTGGGTCGGCGAAGGGATCAGATTCCCCGCCGGTCAAGTACCCCACAAGCTTCTTCCACCACGAACTCATGTCGGAGCCATGGTAATCGAAACCGGTTTGTCGTTCAAAGAGAAGTCAGTTGCAACCTACTGTCAATACGAATGTTGAGATAGGCTGAGGTGGTCATATTTTCGGTCCGTGCCGATTCTGAAGCGGTCATTGATTAGGAGATCAAATGTAAATAGCTGCATCCGTCTAATTAATCCTCGGGCCGGCGCCTCGCCCGCGCCTTCCAAAAGGCCATCGCAAAACGGTCGCGAGCCGTGCGAACGCCGGGTGTAGCCTTGCGGGCATAAATCACGGAGCCACAATCGGTTACGAGAAAACGTACTAATGCGTGTTCGATTCGACGCCTTTTGAGACGACTTCGCTAGGAGTGAAGCATGTGTATTCAGGCAGGGGTTGTTAGAATCGCCGCATGGCTGGTGGTGCGGTCAGCAAGCGCGTGAGCATTGACGACCTCCGCGGAGCGCTTATCCGCAACGAGGCGCGGCTTCGCGCATTCATCGGAGCAAGAATCCCCAGTTGGGCCCGCGCGCATGTGACCGCCGACGACGTGCTGCAGGAAGTCTGGATCAGCGCTCACACCAGTCTCGACAGTTTTCGAGTTGAAAGGCCCGACAGCCTCGATCGCTGGGTCACCGTTCTTGCGCAGAATCGCCTGCTTCAGGCGATCAAGTCGGAACTCTGCCTGAAACGGGGCGGCAATCGGCGCGTTGCTCCATCTCCGGCCCGGCAACTCTCCTATGTTGACTTCATGGCGGGCGTCGTGTTTCGCGGGCGAACGCCGAGTGGTGAAGTCGCGATTGGCGAGGCGTCCGAAGCAGTTCGAAAAGCACTCGCCGGTTTGCCTGATGCGCGCCGCGAGGCCGTCGAGCAACGCTACATTCATGGAAAATCATGCCTGGAAATTGCGGAGTCGACCCAGCGCAGCCCGGCAGCCATCAATAGTCTGCTGTTTCACGGACTTCGACAACTGAGCGATCTCATGGGTCCCGCAAGTCGTTATTGGAGCGATGCCCCCTCTGCGGATCCGAACGGCGCCGAATGCAGCGACGACGCTTCAATTAATGCCGGTGTCTAAAAAATCCCGGTTGGCTCACGATTTCAGTTCGCGAGGCACGATCATGGGAAATCTCTGGCTCAATCGCGTTCTTAACAAGGGCAGGTCTCTGCTGAGCGGCTCGCGTGACGGCAGTCGTCGGGGTCGAACCCGTCGCGGACGCCGACGCGGCGCGGGCAGCTCGGCCGATTCGGCAGGACGATGGTCTGTAGATTTGACCCCGCCGCAGGATCGCGATGTCACATCTCCGTCGAACGGCGCCACGGATGGCGCTGGCGGCGTGTCGGATCTTGAAGTCGAGGTGCTCAATAAGGCCCTGCCCGAGTATGAAATCCTTTCCGTGCTCGATTGCGGCGGACAGGGCACCGTGTACCGCGCCACCCAGCGCTCGACCGGTCGCACCGTCGCGCTGAAAGTGTTGCATCATGAGCCGGGCGGATCGGGACGCCGCGAGCAGCGCTTTGCCCGCGAGGTGGAAATCGTCGCCCGTCTTTCTCATCCGCACGTGGTCACGATTTTCGACAGTGGGGTCGCGGCGGGACGTCCATACCTGTCGATGGAATTGATTGACGGCATGGGCGTAGACGATTACGTCCTGCTCAATCGGCCGTCGGTGCGGCAGTGCGTCGAATTGTTTGAGAAGATCTGCCGGGCCGTCGCCAGCGTGCATCAGCACGGCGTGATTCATCGCGATCTGAAGCCAAGCAACATCCTGGTCGACCTCGAAGGCCAGCCGCACATTCTCGATTTCGGCCTGGCCAAATGCTTCGACGACGAGCCGGGCCAGATGAGCCTTTCGGTGGCCGGACAGGTGGTGGGCACGCTGCCATTTGCCAGCCCCGAGCAGGTAAATGCGAAGAATGGCGGCGTCGACACGCGCACCGATATCCATGCGCTGGGCGTGATTCTGCACCTGCTACTGACCGGCGAGATGCCGTATCCGGTGGATGGCCCGCGCGAGGAGCTTGCGAAAAATATCGCGACCTGCGTGCCGGCGCGGCTGGAGCGCCGCGCGACTGATCCGAACGACGCCGGCGCTGTTGGCGCAATTCCAGGCGACCTGTCGCACGTGGTGCTCAAGGCCCTGGCCAAGGATAAGGAAAATCGCTACCAGTCGGCCGACGCGCTGGCTGACGACTTGCGTCGATATTTGAACGGCGACGTGATCGCGGCGCGGGGTGACGGATTCAAGTATCTCGTTCGCGTGGCCTGGCGGAAGTACCGCGTGCATTCGATGGTCGCGGCGGCCTTCGTGCTGCTGCTGGCGGGATCGGCGGTGAGCATGGGGTATATGTGGCGGCGATCGGATCGGATTGCAAGCGAGGCGACTGCCAGTCTGGAGATGGGGCGAAATGCCAGGCGAGGCGGTGTTGCGCGAGATCAGAGAAGGATTGACGATGCAATTCGATTCAATACCGAGATCATAGAGCTCTTTAATAAGATCAGTAATCCGGGTGTTGATAACTTCCGGTCGCTCTATGACGCACATCACGATCTCTCGCAGATGTACCTTGACCAGCCGGGAAAAGAGAGCCTGGCTCAGTTTCATTGTGATGAGGCCGTGCGAATATCCCGCCTATTAGCTCAGCGCTATCCGGAGGAAACGGAATCTCTACGATTAGTTGGTTACTCCACGCGACTTTCGGGCCGGCTAGCGCTTCGAGCCGAGGCATGGCCGAGTGCAAGGTTGAAATTGGAGGAGTCAATTCGAACATTTGAATCGCTGCCCAGGACGGGGTCATCCGTGGATGATGGACCGTTGGATTTCGAAGCTGCCCATTCCAAGCAGTTTCTCGGGCTCACGCTCGGGCGAAGCGGAAACCGGTCCGAGGCAATTAAGATATTTCGAGAAGTATGTCATTCTATGGCTCCGATATGTTCTAATTACCCAAGCTCCATGGACTTCCGGATAGAGCTGGCCAGGACGGAATCCATGTTGGCGGTGGAGCTGATGCGCGAGCGCACCCCCGAGGCAGATGATGAGGCAATGAAGCTGTTTGCAGCGGCCGAAGCGAGGCTCCGAGAAGCCGTCGGTAATGGGATGGCCAAGCCCCGGATATTGGCAATACAGGATTTACTCAAGGCGATTGAGGATAATAAATCCAAAATCCTCAGACGAATTGAGAAGCGAAAATCAAAGGCAATCTCGAATTTATCCGATCAGTCATCGCCTTCAGGAATGTCCACCGGCTCGTCTTCATCCTCATCAATCGGCGCAGGATCATCCGATCGCTGAAATGAGTAATCGAGTATCGACGTGATCGGATAGGGCGAAATCGGCGGCGTGACCGGGGCGTTTCCAGCGACGAAGTACTCCAGGGTCGGCCCATTGGGCGTATCCGATTCTGCAACGCCGCTTAATTCCGGGGGATTGGTAAACTCCTCGGACGCCGGCTCCAGCGGATTTTCGTGCGCCACGTACCACAGACCATCAAGCAGCAGGGGATCAAAGTGTGTCCACGACTCCACGACTTCGCCCTGCGGACCGAACTGCGTGATGGCCACCCAAAGTGGATACCAGCCGACGACGTTGCCCTCGCGCTCGCGGGCCTCGAGCGAGACTTGAATTGAGACCAGGACCGGCGATTCCGGATTGGCGGGGTCGGTGTGGATATTGAAGAAAATCGTACGATTGCGCGGAAGTTCGCTCTGGGCCTGTGCCACGGCGGGGTTCAGCAACCCCCCGAGCATGACGACGGACATGGCTGAAAAGAGACGCGTGTACATGTGATTGCTCCTCGTACTTGAATGACCCCGCAAAATCCGCGCGCACCGCGGGCGCGGCCGAAAGCACGTGGTTTTCGGCTGGGTTCGACGCACGTGCGTCGAGCGCTTTCTTCTTTGTCCCGGCGAGATCCCCGAGCGAGGCGCTACCGCGCGCAGCGGGAATCACGCGTACCGCGAGCCTGCCGGACCGAGGATTCGGCCGGCTGAACTAAATCTGTCTGTCTAAGTTAGTCCGCACGGGGTCTGGATATCGCCATCTTATGACACAGGCACATCAAGACCCAACGAATTTTGTGTTGATAAAAACAGAGCAACTCGGACGTTTTTCAAAGACTGATAATAAAACAGACGTCCGTAATAATTTCAGGTTCTCGGACGGCTCAGAGGCCGTCGAACAGTATTCGCTCGATCTTGGCCAGCGCTCGTTCGAGCGGCTGCAGCGGGTCTTCGGCATGCCGGGCCCGATGCGCGGACCACTTGATAAACGCCGTCGCCTCTTTCTTGGTCAGTTCCGTCGCCAGGCGCATGTACAGCGAGTCCAGGCGATACCGCCGCTCTTCGCGGCAATAGACCAGCCGAATGCCCGCACGACGCAGTAGCGCCAGGTCGCGATAAAGCGTGCGCCGTCCGATGCCCAGTTGTCGCGCCAGAATGTCGGGTTCGGTCGAACAATCGGCGTCGAGCATTCCCGCCACGCGAAGCAGCCGGGAGTGCCTTCGCACAAACGCGCCTTTCGACATGGAGGCGCGTTTCTGCTTTGGCGCAGGCGCGCCTGGCCCCGTCTCGTCCCCATAGCGAAGGAGGTTCAAGAGCTTGTTGGACGCCGGCCGTGGCATTCGACTTCCGCCTTGTGATGAGCGATGGCCGCCTTTGCGAACAACGCCGTGACTCAGCCTTTCTGGGCTTATTAATTACTTCTGCGCGGCGCGCGCTCACGGAATTCGTTTTCTTTTTTGATTCGAAGGGCTGATCCATAACTTGTTTCATTGAGTTGAGTTATGCGAGTCGGTGGTCCGTCTTGCTGCTGGAATTCGAAGTGATGGATAGGCCAACGCCCCTGAATCAGACCTAAACCGTGTCACGCGAAGCCGGATGCAGGCCCAGCAGGCCAGATCGCATGCCGGTCAGGCGCTGCAGCTTCACCATCAATGCGATGGGTGGCGGAAGGATTGGCAGTAATGCATTGACAAATTCCTCAGGCACGGGGCGCACTGGCACGCTTTCCTTCGCCTCGCATCACCCGTGCTTGAGTCCGGTTACGCCCCGCACTCCTTCAAGCACGCTCTACGCGACCAATTCGTTCTCGACGGCCGATCAAAACATCCGCTTGACCTGATTCGCCTGATGATTGACCGAGGCCCGAACGAGGTCGGCTTTGAGGTACTTCTCGCGAACTGCCTTGAGCGCGAAGGGGTCGAACGGCTCGGCCTTAATGGCTCCATGGAGCCGCTTGGGCGGCGCAACCGCCAGGGTAATGGCGGACTATTTCGAGGTCGGCCGTCCGTTCTTGACGTATTTCGAATGGACGTGTGACTGGTACCGCGCGGTCAATTGCCTGATGGCCAATCCCTCAGCCTCAGCGACGATTGGGCTCGTGCGCCCCGAAGCCAGTCATTCGCCGATCAGCAGGTTGTAGTTGAGCTCGACGCCGGCGTTCTTTTCACGGGCCGAGGTAGTGATCCTTGCCGGAAAGCGTGGCGACGGCCTGACTGGGCAGCTTGTGAAGGCGATACTTGGGATGTCGATTGGGTTTGAGCGGCATTCGAGCAGCTCCCCATTGGCCGATTCGGTAATTACCCGATCTCGATCAGTTTCAGAGCCGAGCTGCCCGACACGGGCCGGTATGTTAGGTTTCGCATTCAGCGAATGTTACGTCGAATCGGGGCGACTAGATTCGAACTAGCGACCTTCTGCACCCCATGCAGACGCTCTAGGCCAGGCTGAGCTACGCCCCGTATGGTCACTTATGGTAGCGGGGCCCCCGAAGGTCTGCAAACGCCGGCCCTTCTCAACTCTTGCAGAAGTCGTTTGTATCTGTGAGAGATTTCGAAACGGGCCCGAGAAACGCGATACATGCACCGAACAAAAACAGCGGGGCCGGAGCCTTTTACGGTCCGACCCCGCTGCTATTAGTTCCCACCAGACCCGGGTCGCTTGGGACTCTTACCGCAGGAGTGAGAGAACCTGAGAGGTCTGTTGTCCTGCGACGCCCAGCAGGCTGATCGCGGATTGCAAGAGCACGTTTTGCCGGCTCAACTCGGCGGTTTCCTTGGCGATATCCACGTCGTTGATCGCACCGCGAGCTTCGGACAACGCTTCCCTTGTCGCGTTCAAACTGTTCATCGAGGTCTCAACCTGGAACTTCTGGAAGCCGCCGATACGGCCCTGAAGCGTGGCGACCTGGTTGAGGGCGAGCTTGGCGACGGCGACCGCGCTGTTGGCGTTGGTCGACAACTGGTTCGAACCACCCGAGCGAAGCGTGTTCAGGTATCCGGTCACGGCGTCGCCGAGCTGATGCGTAAAGACACCGGTGATGCCGATCGTGGCCTGCGTGCTGCTGGACGTACCCAACTGGAATGTCTGACCGCCGCCGCTGATGTTGATATTGCCTTGCGAACTGGCGGCGACGTTTCCGCCGGTTCCGATCACGAATGATCCACTGGTGCCGTTGGTATTGAACGAGACGTTCAAGCCATCGACATAGGCCTGCTGTCCGTTGACGTTGACGACAGCATCGACACCGGCGGTGTAAGACACGTTGACGACATCGGTATCGCCGCTGATGCGCGAAGCCTGCACGAATGCCGATGTGCCGAAGTCGCGGGCGCGGAGCACAAGGCTGGCGCCGACGAGGTGGGCCGACACGCCCGTTTCGCTGGCCGCGGCGATGATCTTGTCGCGAACGGCGGCGAGGTTGTCCGTGGTTGACGCGGTGATGGTCGTCGTGCCGAGGCGTCCGGTCACGGTGAATTCAGAAGCCGCAATGGCGCCCGCGCTGGTGGCGACGACGGCGGAGGCGCGGGTCGCAGCGGTGATGACGTTGATGCTGAGCGCTTGATTGCTCGTGGAAGAGGGCCGCGAATACACCTTGACGTCGGAAATGTCCGTGTCGCTGGCCGTGGCGCGAATGGACTGCGAACCGTCGAGCAGCTTCTTGCCGTTGAAGCTCGTCACCGAGACGATTCGGTTGATCGAGTTGAGTGCGGCGTCGATCTGAGCCTGGTTGGCCGAGATTTCGGCGGCGGACAGACCACCCGAGCTGGTGCTGGAGGCAGCCAGCGACTCGATCTGCGACAGTAGACTGGTGATTTCGTTGAGCGCACCGTCGGCCGTTGACAGGACCGAGTTGGCCCGCTGTCCGTTGGAGATAGCGGCTTCGACGGCGGTCAATTCCGCGGTCAGGCTGTTTACCGCGATGAGGCCCGCGGGGTCGTCGGCACCGCGATTGATATTGACGCCGCTGGAAAGGCGTCGCAGAGTCGCGCTCTGCTGATTGGAAGTCTTGCTCAGAATGTTGAGCAGCGACATCGTGTTTTGATTGTTGATCGTGAGTCCCATGGTAGCTTTCCCCTCTCAGTGCCCGGCGACACTATCAGTGTGCAAACAAGTTCGGATCGCCGCCGAGGTCACAGAAGAGAAAACAGGCTATTTTCTTGTAGTCTTAAGCTAATATAGAATATGAACTTAGAGCAGCATGGGCCGATAGTTGAACGAAGTGTCGAATCCAGCACGGTAATACTGGCCGTTGCGTTGTGGTTACCGGGCGCAGGTCCAGCGTATACGCTTGAACGAGTGTGATTGGGACTGGGTTCTGCCGGGGTTTGCGTTTGGACCGCTGGGCTTGTCCCGCGCTACACAGGTGAATGATGAAGGTACTGCTTGCCAACCCCCGCGGCTTTTGTGCCGGCGTGGATCGCGCGGTGAAGATCGTCGAACTGGCTCTGGATGTGTACGGGCCGCCGGTCTATGTGCGCCGCGAAATCGTGCACAACAGCCACGTCGTCGGGCGGCTGCGCGAAATGGGAGCGCTGTTCGTTCAGGAAGTCGAGGAAGTGCCCGAAGGCGGCGTTGCAATACTAAGCGCGCACGGCGTTGCGCCGAGTGTATTCGAATCAGCCCAGTCTCGGTCCCTTCGCTTGATCGATGCGACGTGCCCACTCGTGACCAAGGTGCATCTCGAAGTCCATCGTTTCGTGAAGCAGGGCTATCACATCCTGCTGATCGGACACCGTGGCCACGACGAGGTGATCGGCACGATTGGCGAGAGTCCGGACAACATCACGCTCATTGAAAATGAAACGCAGGCGAAGCAGGCCGTCGTGCCGCCGCATGAGAAGTTGATGGTGCTGACCCAGACCACGCTCGGGGTGGATGACACGGCGGGCGTGTTGCGGGCCCTGCGCGAGCGATTCTCATACTTAGAATTGCCGCCCACCGATGACATCTGCTACGCGACGCAAAATCGACAGGATGTCGTGAAGGTGATGACTGAGCGGGGGATGAACCTGCTGCTGGTGGTCGGTTCGCCGAATTCGAGCAATGCGGCCCGACTGGTGGAAGTGGGCACGGCGCGGGGGTTGCGGGGATATCTGATCGACCGGCCGGAAGAGATTGATGCCGCGTGGCTGACGGGCGTGAGCGTGGTCGGCGTGACGGCCGGGGCGAGCACGCCGGAGCATGTGGTGCAGGCGGTGATCGATCGATTGCGGAACCTTGGTGCGACGAGTGTCGAGAATTGCATCACCGTCGAGGAAGACACCGTGTTTCAACTGCCGCCGGGATTGAAGCAGGCGGTGGCGACGTCAAACGCTGTGAGTCCGTCGCGGCTCGTGCAACTGGGGATCAAGCGATGAGTGAATCGGATGGACAGGGGCGCGAGGGCGTGATTGCATCGGCGCTGGATACGGCGCAAGCTGCGCTTTCTGCCGGTCGAGCGGCGGTGCAGGGGGCGACTCAGGCAGCGCGGACAGGCGCGGCCCTGGCGGTCGGCGCGGTCGTGGCGGGCTCGTCGATCCTGCTGGATATCGGCGTGCGCACGGCGAGGAGTCTGAATGC